>JAPPHP010000399.1:2473-7203 GCA_028821035.1 Gammaproteobacteria bacterium
CGCGAACGTCCTCGGACAGGTCTACGGCGACCGCTTCATCATGGGCCTCGGCTCGTCCAGCGAGACCATCATGACCCGCTTCAACGGCATCCCGCTCGAGAAGCCGCTGACGCGCGTGAAGGACACCGCGACCATCGTGCGCTCCATGCTCAAGGGCGAACGCACCAACTTCCAGCTCACGACGCTGTCGAGCCAGGGCTACCGGCAGGCGCCGCTCGAGAATCCGCCGCCCCTGTATCTCGCCGCACTGCGGCCGAAGATGATCGAGATGGCGGCCGAACACGGCGACGGCGTGATCTTCAACCTGTGGCCGAACGCGGCGCTGCCGAAGATGATGGAGCACGTGAAGATCGGCGCCGAGCGGGCCGGCAAGGACTGGCGCGACGTGGAGGTCGTCAACCGCAAGATGATCCTCGTCACCGACGACCGCCAGGAGGGCTACGCGCGGTTCCGGGCGAACTTCGCGCCCTACTACGCGAATCCCGTGTACAACAACTTCCTCGCCTGGGCCGGTTACGAGGACGTGGCCCGGGAGATCACCGAAGGCTGGGCGGCCCGGGACCGCGAACGGACCACCGGCGCGTTCAGCGAGGCACTCATCGACGAGATCGCGGCCATCGGCACGGTCGAGGAAGTGCAGGAGCGCGTGCGCCAGGACGCCGACCGGGGCATTCACACGACCATCGTGGCGCCGCTCGGGATGCCGGGCGCTTTCGACACCGAGGAGGCGCTCGTGACCTTCCGCGCCTTCACGAGAGACGCTTTCAGCTTCTGATCCAGCGTCCGGCGCGGGAGGCTTATGGCCGAACCAGCCAAGGATCCACTGCCGCTGCCGCGCAACCTGATGGTCGTCGTGGCGCTCGCGCAGGGCCTCGTCCTCCTGTTGCTGTGGCGCGCCCTGACCCACGAGACCTGGCCGAGCCAGACGCCCGCGCTCAACCTGCCGCTCTGGACGCTCGCCGTCACGGGGCCCACGCTCTTCCTGCTGACGGTCGAGGCGGACAGGCTGAAGCGCGCCGCGCTGTTCGTGACCGGGTTCTCCGCGGTGCTGGCGCTGCTCGCCGTCTACGTCGGCTGGCAGGCGTCCCCGGTAAACGCGTTTCCGACGGGCGCGCTCATCGCCACGTTCGTCCTGACGATGCTCGTCGCCTGCTTCAAGGGCGCGATGTACCTGCAGCAGTTGGCCGCCGGGGAGCGGATTGACTACCCGGCGCTCTTCAGGCGGTCCTGGCGGAACTTCGGAGTCTTCGGGCTCTCGTGGACGTTGACCGGGGGCGTCGCCCTCGTGCTGGCGCTCTGGGGCGCGCTCTTCGCCGTGATCGGCATCGACTTCTTCCAGGAACTCTTCCGCAAGGACTGGTTCCTGTTCCCCGTCCTCACCGTCGCGTTCGGGCTCGGGGTGTTCATCTTCCGGCGGCTGACCCGGGTGATCGACGGCGTCACGAGCCTCCTCGAGGGCCTCATGCGGCTGCTGCTGCCACTGACCGCCGCGGTGGTGGCGATCTTCCTCGCGGCCCTGCCGTTCACGGGGCTCGCGCCGCTCTGGGAGACGGGCAACGGCACGGCGCTGCTGATGGCCTTGAACGCGATTGCGCTGTTCACCGTCAACGCCGTGTACCAGACGGACCGGTCCGCGCCCTACCCGCTGTTCGTGCATCGTCCGCTGTACGTGTGCGTCGCCCTGCTTCCGGTGGTCTCAGCGCTGTCCGTCTACGGGCTCTCCCTGCGGGTCGCGCAGTACGGCTGGACCGTGGAGCGGTGCTGGGCCTTGACGCTCGCCTTGCTGTTGGCCGCGTTCTCCCTCGGCTACACGTGGAGCATCGTCCGACACCGGGATCGCTGGCCGGCGGCGCTCGGCCGCGTCAACGTCGTGATGGGCTGGGTGGTCCTCGGCACGATGCTGCTCGTCAACACTCCGCTCCTCGACTTCCGCAAGATCTCCCTGGCGAGCCAGTTCGGACGGGTCGAAGCCGGCGAGATCGAACTGCGCGATTTCGACTTCCGCTACGCGCGCGAACAGCTTGCCCGTCCCGCCTGGCTGCGCCTGGAAGCCCTGGCCGAGGAGCACGAGGCCGACCCCGAGTTGATCGCACTGATACGCCCGGTCCCGCCAGACACACAAGGCGAGCGCATCTGGGAGTCGGTCACGCTGCGTCCCGAGCCCTTCGACGTCCCCGAGGGCCTGCGTGCCATCGCGGAACAGGAGTGGTACATGAGCGGCCACAGCACCGTGGTTCTGATCCGGATCGACATGGACGGAGACGGCGAGCCGGAGTACGCGATGCTGCACGCGGAGGCGGGCAGCGACTATGCCTGGGGCACGTTGTTCCGGCAGACAGGCGAGGAGTGGATCCGTTTCTCCCTGAACGCGTCCGGAGGGGCTGAGTCGGACGTGGACGGCACCCTGCGGGACGGGATGATTGGGACCGAGGAACCTGCCCTGCCCGACCTTCGCGTAGGCGAACTCGTGTTCCGTCCGGAGCCCATCGACATGGGGGACGGCGGGGGCACGATCATCTACCGGGCTGCAGGAAGTGCCGAAACCCCCGGCGAAGAAGCGGAGGCCGATGATTCCGCCCCGTAACGTCGTCGTCCTCTTCCTCGCCCAGGTGATCTTCCTGACGGGGACGGTCACCCTGGTCACGCTCGGCGGCATCGTCGGCAGCCAGATCGCGCCGGATCCGGCTTTCGCCACGCTGCCCCTGTCGCTGATGGTTGTCGGCACCGCGGCGGGTACGGTGCCGGCGGCGCTCCTCATGCAGAGGATCGGCCGACGCGCCGCCTTCCTGGGCGCGGCCGCGATGGGGTTTGGCGGCGCGGTGATCGCCGGAACCGGGCTCGGGGCGTCCAGTTTCACGGCCTTCACGGCCGGCGCCACGCTGGTCGGGGTGACCCTCGCGTTCAGCGCGCAGTTCCGCTTCGCCGCCGCGGAGAGCGTCCTGCCCGACCGCGTCGGCTGGGCGGTCTCCATCATCCTGGTCGGTTCGATCGGCGGGGCCATCCTCGGGCCCGAGATCGTCGCCCGAAGTCCCGGCTTCGATCCCGAACACCCGTACCAGGGCGCGATGTTCGCCCTGGCGGCGTGCTACGTCGTCGGCGGTGCCGTGCTGCTGGGGTTCCGCAACGTCGTCGCCAGCCGCGGCGAGGACGAAGCACTGCCGGCGCGTCCCCTGCCGAGCGTGGTGGCGCAACCCCGCTTCCTGGTCGCGATGGCCGCAGCGGTCGTCGGGCAGGGAGCCATGGTGTTCGTCATGACGGCGACGCCGCTCAGCATGCACGTGGTCGACGGGTACTCCATCGAGGAGACCGCCCGGGTCGTGCAGGCACACGTGGTGGCGATGTACCTGCCGTCGCTGGTGTCCGCGCCGCTGCTCGCCCGGCTCGGGACGACGCGGCTGATGGCCGTCGGCGCGCTGACCATGGGCGCCACGGTGGCGATCGGGCTCGCCGGGCGCGAGATCATGCACTACTGGTGGGGCATGGTGCTGCTCGGCGTCGGCTGGAACTTCCTCTTCATCGGCGGCACCACGCAGCTCGTCACGGCCTACCGCGCGAGCGAGCGCTTCCGCGCGCAGGCCGTGAACGACTTCGGGGTGTTCGGGATGTCCGCCGTCGCGAGCCTGCTCGCCGGCACGCTGCTGCACAGCTTCGGGTGGCACATCGTGCTCTGGACGGTGGCCCCACCCCTCGCCGCGATGCTGCTGCTGGCGCTGGTCGGCCGCCGGTGGGGGATGCGGCAGGCCGTTTCGGTGGACTGACTCCCGCCTATCCGGAGTGAACCCAGATGGGGGACGACCAGGCGCGCTCCTGCAAGGTCTCCTCCAGGTCCGGGCGCGGCATGACGCCGGCGCGAATCGCATCCCAGGTCGACCACCGGCAGGTCGGGTTCTCCAGGACGCGGACGTAGTAGAAGGACGGGTGGTCCGGATCGAACTCCGGGTCCTCCCAGTCGGTGCGGAGCAGCGCGGCGCCCTTGCCCTCGGTGATGCTGCAATCGGAGAGGTCCACGGTCGCGCCGTTGTCGGGGCAGCGGTGTGTGTCCGGGTCGACGGCGAGCCCGTCCGAGCACGCGACGTCGAACACCCGCTCCTTCGGCCAGCCGTCGTCGACCCAGCCCTTGACGATCTGCAGCCGCTGCAGCTTCGCGCTCGCCGGGTCCGCCATGGCCCAAGCGCGGAACCGTGGTGCGGCGCCGGCCGGCAACACCAGGTCCCCGCCCTGCGCGACACCGCCGGCCGGCGTGTCGCGGTAGTCGGCGTCCGGCCCGCCGTCGAGCGTCTCCGCGGCCACGAACCGCACGGTGATGCGCGGGCCGCTGGTGCCGAAGGTCTCCTTCCGCCGCATGGCGTCGAACAGCGCCTCGCGCGTGTTCTCGGAGGCCCAGATCCCCGCGAGGCCGGACGCGCTGTAGTAGCGGCGCGACGTCTCGAGATGGCCCAGCTGCGGCGCGCGCATGAGGTACTCTCGCTCCGCCGCCGACAGGTCCTCGTCCGGTTCCGGGTACGGCTGGCCCCGGCCGCCGGGCGGCACCGGCACGGACCCGCGGTCGATCGGGTCGCTCATGAAGTCCCCCACCTTGCCGACGAACTTCGACTCGACGTAGCGCTCGCCGGCGTTGTGGGTGTCGCTCGAGCCGATGAAGCCGAAGCGGTACGGGTTGACGCCGATCTCCTCCCGGAAGCGCAGGCCGTTCAGCAACGCCTCGCGCGCGTAGCTGCCGTGCGGCTGGC
>JAPPHP010000246.1:0-3012 GCA_028821035.1 Gammaproteobacteria bacterium
AGGACGACTACCACAACTTCGAGGCGCTCAACCTGCCGGCCAACCACCCGGCGCGAGCGATGTGGGACACCTTCTACCTCGAGGACGGTCACGTCCTCCGCACCCACACGTCCCCGGTGCAGGTGCGGATCATGGAGCGGATGGCGCCCCCCATCCGCATCATCTGCCCGGGCCGGGTCTACCGGCGGGACTCGGATCTGACGCACACCCCGATGTTCCACCAGGTCGAAGGCCTGGTCGTCGACGAGGGGATCGGTTTCACGGACCTGAAGGGCGCCGTCGTGGGTTTCGTGCAGCGCTTCTACGACCGCGAGACGCCAGTGCGCTTCCGTCCCTCCTACTTTCCCTTTACCGAACCGTCGGCGGAAGTGGACGCGCAGTGCGTGCACTGCGGGGGCGCGGGGTGCCGGGTGTGCGGCTACTCGGGCTGGCTGGAGGTGATGGGCTGCGGGATGGTGCACCCCAACGTGCTCTCGATGTCGGGCATCGACCCGGAGCGCTACACGGGCTTCGCGTTCGGCTTCGGCGCGGACCGGCTCGCCATGCTCTACTACGGGGTCGACGATCTTCGCCTGCTGTTCGAGAACGACCAGCGTTTCCTGCGGCAGTTCGCCTGAGACCGGCGTCGTGAAGTTCAGCGAACGCTGGCTGCGCGAGTGGGTCGATCCGGCCGTGGACACGGACGGTCTGTGCGACCAGCTGACCGGCGCGGGCCTCGAGGTCGACGGCGTCTCCCCGGCCCATCCCGGGTTCGAGGGCGTGGTCGTGGGGCAGGTGTTGCAGTCCGAGCCCCATCCCGCGGCCGAGCATCTTCGGGTTTGCACGGTGGACCACGGCGCGGGGGCCGTCGCGGTGGTGTGCGGCGCGCCCAACGTGCGCACGGGCGTCAAGGCGCCCCTCGCGCGGACCGGGGCGCGGTTGCCGGGTACGGCGGTGGCCAGGCGGGAGATCCAGGGCGTCGTCTCCGACGGAATGCTCTGCTCCGCGGCGGAACTGGATCTCGGCGACGACGGGGACGGCATCCTGGAGTTGCCCGACGCGTATGCGCCGGGTGAGGAACTCGGCAGCGCGCTCGGTCTGGCCGACCGGTGCATCGAGCTGGACCTCACGCCAAACCGCGGAGACTGCCTTTCGCTGCGCGGCATCGCGCGGGAAGTGGGGGTTCTGAACGACACGGCGGTCCGCGCGCCGGAATGCCCCGCCGTCGCCCCCGCCCTCGACGACGTGTTCCCGGTCGAGATCGACGCCGGAGAAGGCTGCCCGCGCTACCTCAGCCGCGTGATCCGGGGCGTGGACGTCCGTCGCCCGACACCGGTGTGGCTGCGGGAACGCCTGCGGCGGTCGGGCCTGCGCTCCATCGATCCGGTCGTCGACGTCACGAACTACGTGCTGCTGGAACTCGGTCAGCCGATGCACGCCTTCGACCTGGACAGCCTGGAGAACCGGGTCGTGGTCCGGTGGGCGCGACCGGGCGAGTCGCTCGAGATGCTCGACGGCCGCGAGGTCGCCCTCGAGCCAGACACGCTGCTCATCACCGACGACCGGGGGCCGGTCGGAATGGCGGGGGTGATGGGGGGCGCGAACTCGGCGGTCGGTCCCGGCACGCGCAACATCTTCATGGAGTGCGCGTACTTCGCGCCGGACGCGATTCACGGTACGGCGCGTCGCTACGGGCTGCAGACGGATGCTTCGCAGCGTTACGAGCGCGGCGTCGACCCCACCCTGCAGGAGGCGGCCATGGAGCGCGCCATTGCGCTGCTGATCGAGGTGGCGGGCGGCGAGGCGGGGCCCGTGGTCGTCACGGAGAGCCCTGCGCACCTGCCGGCGCGGCGTACCGTGCGCCTGCGCCGCCGTCGGCTCGACCTGCTGGTCGGGGAGATCGTGCCCGACGGCGCGGTGGACCGCATCCTCGAGCGCCTGGAGTTCGCGCCGCGCCGCGTGGAGGGAGAGGACGGGCCCGAGTGGCGGATCACCGCGCCGGCGCACCGGTTCGACATCGCCATCGAGGAGGACCTCGTCGAAGAGGTTTGCCGCATCTACGGCTACAACCGGATCGGGCAGGACGACCCGACATCGGCGCTGCCCCTGCGCAGGATCCCCCGAAGCGTCGTCCCCCCGAGCCGCCTGGCGGACGCCCTTGTGGCGGCGGGGTACCGCGAGGCCATCACCTACAGCTTCGTCGAGCCCGCCCTCGTCGAACTGCTCGCGCCGGACGCCGCGCCGGTGCGCATCGCCAACCCCATGTCGGTGGAGCAGTCCGTGATGCGCACGAGCCTGCTGCCCGGCCTGGTGGGCGCCCTCCGCACCAACCTTGCGCGGCAGCAGCACCGGGTGCGGCTGTTCGAACTCGGGCAGTGCTTCCCGGAGGCCACCGGCGCCGCGCCGGAGGCGTCGATGGTGCTTCGCGTGGGGGGTATCGCCTGCGGGTCCCGGTTCGCGGAGTCCTGGGCGGCCACCGCGGACGGGATCGACTTCCACGATGTGAAGGGCGATGTGGAGCGGCTACTCGAGGTCGGGGGCCTGCCGTACCGGATCGCGCCCTCCCGCGATCGCGCGCTGCACCCGGGACAGTCGGCGGCGGTGTTTCTGGGCGATGGCGAAGCCGGGCGTTTCGGCCGCCTGCACCCGGAGGTGGAAAGCGTCCTGGGTCTCGAGCTGCCCGTGTTCGCCTTCGAGTTCGATGCCGATGCGCTGGTGGCCCGGCGCGCACGCGAACACCGTCCCGTGCCGAGGTTCCCCCGCGTGCGGCGCGACCTCGCGATCGTGGTCGATCGCGCGGTGTCGGCCGCGGAGGTGGAGAGCGCGGTCCGGGACGTCCTGGGCGAACTCCTGTGCACCTTCACGCTCTTCGATGTCTATCGGGGAAAAAGCATTGATTCCAATGAAAAAAGTCTCGGTCTGGGCTTGACGTTACAGCATCCTTCGCGCACGCTTGCCGACGAGGACATCACCCGTCACGTGGATATGACGCTGCGACGCCTGCAGGCCGATTTCGGCGCTCGACTGCGTTGA
>JAPPHP010000246.1:3112-7154 GCA_028821035.1 Gammaproteobacteria bacterium
GTCAAGCTGTCGGGGTTCGGCAACTTCGACCTGCGGGACAAGCGGGAACGGCCGGGCCGCAACCCGAAGACCGGCGAGGACATCCCCATCACCGCCCGCCGCGTGGTGACCTTCCGGCCGGGCCAGAAGCTGAAGGCGCGAGTGGAGGCGCATGCTGGAGCCTCCGAATAGGGAACTGCCCCCGATCCCGGGCAAGCGCTACTTCACCATCGGTGAGGTCGCGGAACTCTGCGACGTCAAGCCGCACGTGCTGCGGTACTGGGAGGGGGAGTTCGAGCAGCTCCGGCCGGACAAGCGCCGCGGCAACCGGCGCTACTACCAGCGCCAGGACGTCATGGTGGTGCGCCAGATACGCGCCCTGCTGTACGAGCAGGGGTTCACCATCGGCGGAGCGCGGCAGCAGCTCTCCGGCGGCGACGCGAAGCAGGACCAGATCCGCTCGCGGCTCCTGATCCGGCAGACGATCTCGGAACTCGAGGACGTCCTGCAGGTCCTGCGCGGCTGACTTCGCGCCGTCAGCCGCCTGCGGCCAGCTCCGCCTCGCCGAGCAACGCCTCCACGTCGGCTTCGACCGCCGTCCCCTTGAAGAAATCGCGGTTGCCGCTCGTCCAGAAGTGGACGGGGTTGTCGAAGGTGAACGCCTTGAAGTCGTCGGGGGTCATCAGGCCGTCGTCGACCAGTTCGTAGGCTTCTTCGAGCACCTCCGACATGTCCGCGACGTCGAAATGGCCGATGTCCGAGCTGAACAGGGCGTTGATGCGGGTGCCGAGCGGGTTCACCCGATCGTTGAAGGCCCAGACGTTCATCCGGTCGTCCGCCTCGCAGCCGAAGTAGAAGTTCCCGAACAGCTCCCGGAAGTCCTCGACGCGCTCGATCCCGCAGGCGGCGAAGTCGTCGAGCGTCGCCTCGCCCCCGGTGTCCACGGATGTCTGGGCGTTCATGGCCGCGCAAAGGGCCGCGTCACGGTCGACCATCAGCCGAGCCATGTCGTCCGGACCGTACTGGCGGGCGAGTTCCATCAGGCCTTGGTGGTCCAGGTTCGCCGGGTTGACCACCTCGAGCGCCTCGGGATTGCGAATGCTCCAGTGTCCGATGAGGTCCGCGTAAAGCTGGCAGGCGTAGCTGACGCCGCCCTCGAGGAACGCCATCGTCAACGTGGGGAAGCGGCGCGACACGCCCCCAAGGAACATCGCCTTGCAGATGGCTTCCGCGGTGGAGGCGAAGTGCCCGATGTGGTTGTACGTGAAGTTCGATGGCGACCTCCGCAGGGCGTAACCGCGGCCGCCTGCGTGGAAGGTGGGCGAGATGCCGAGTTCCACGCATCTCTGCCAGAGCGGGTCGTAGTCGTGGATGCTGTCGAGCCCGAGCACGTCGTACCAGTACCCGA
Organism: Gammaproteobacteria bacterium; assembly: GCA_028821035.1. GTDB lineage: Bacteria > Pseudomonadota > Gammaproteobacteria > Pseudomonadales > Azotimanducaceae > VXNE01. The sequence continues at coordinate 4,500 of JAPPHP010000246.1, forward strand.
GCCTGGCGGCGCCCTCGTCGCCGTCCGCGGCGGCGGGCGCGGGCCGCGGGATCATGCCGGCGAACAGCGCCGCCTTCATGCCGAGCGTGCCGGTCGCGTACTCGAGTTCCTCGATCGCTTCCTCCGGCGTGGCGGTCGGGATCACGGCGACGGGGGTCAGCCGGTCGGCGTAGTCCACGAAGTACTCCGCCGCGAAGGTGTTGAAGGCCCGCAGGGCCTGGCGCTGCAGGTCCTTGTCCTCGGTGACGGCCGCGGCGCCCGTCGGGTACATGACGCAGAAGTCGAGGCCGAGTTCGTCGAGGCGTTCGTAGAGCAGGGCCGGCATCATGGCCGTCGCGCGGTCCCGCGTGTTGGCCATGGGCACCTGCCAGAAACCCGGGTGGGCGGCGCGGTGGTGGCGGCGACCCTCGGGGCCCATGCGTTGCGCCTTGCCGATGAGCGAGTCGAGACCATCGAAACACTCGGCCACCTTGGGCCCCGCGATCTTCGCGATGCGATCCTTCATCATCGGTCCGAACTCGAGCCAGTGCGCATCGGAGTCGATGACCGGGTGCGACAGTTGGTTGTGGATCTCCTGTGAGTTCATCCGGACCTCTCCGCGGTTCGAGACGCTTCGAAGGTACCACGGAGGGCGGCCGGGCGCAGGAGCGCCCGGTGTCCGGGCCGGAGGTCAGGCCTCGGCGGCGCGAATGGCCTGCAGCCGCACGGGGGACGCGAGGCGCCCGAGCACTCCGGCGATCGTGCGGCCGATCAGGGTCGAGTTGCGGATGCGTTCCACCTGGGGCCACGTCGCGGCCTCGCCTTCGCGCACGAGCTTGTCCGTCTCCTCGGGACTCAGCGTCGAGAGGAGCGCGGCGGGGTCGAGGAGGCGGCGCTTCGGCATGATGTTGACGTCCGCCGTGTACTCCTGGGTGAGCACGCTGAACCCCATGCGGGTCATCACGTTGAGTGGATAGACGTCCTGCACGAAGCGCATCGCGAAGGGATACGCGACGCGGAACCACTGCTTCCAGGACGACAGGTAGATGGAAGCGAGCTGGGAGATCGGGTCGGGGCCCCTGGGGACCTGCGGCGACCACATCGCCACCGGGTTCGCCTGGCTCGCGATGAAGAAGTTGCAGCCGTAGACGCGCGCGAGACGTCCCGTCGGCATGTCGTCGGTGACCGAGCCGTCGACCCACTTGCGCGACCGTACGAACGGCAGCCGCTGGCCGTCGACGCCGCGGGCCGCCAGGGTCACCGGGGGGAAGACGCCGGGAATCGCGCAGGTCGCCATGACCGCTTCGCGAATCAGCGCATTGGGGGACGTGACGGCGTTGAGCGTGCGCGACTGCTGCTGCACCTCGGCCGGGGCGACGGAGATACTGAGGTCGCGCCCCGACTCTTCGAGCGCCTCGCCGAAGGTCATGTCGGGAATGAGCGTCTCGACGGCCCCGCGCAGGTCGTCGTGGGTCACGCGTCTGCGGCGGAACGCCTGTTCGCCCGCCGGCTCCTGGAACGCCAGCGCGAATGCGCCCTGGTCGAACATCTCCTGTAGCGTCTCGTCGGTCCGCGTGCAGACCGTGGCCGCGACGAGCCCGCCGGCGCTCGCCCCGGAGATGACGGCCGGCAGGAGATCCTGCTCGAGGAGCGCCTTGGCGACGCCGAGGTGGAAGGGGCCGAGTGACCCGGCCCCGGAGAGCATCAGCGCGCAGTTGCCGAACGCCTGGCGGGCACTCCGGAAGAAGGCGAGCTTGCGTTCGAACGACAGGATCTCCTCGTCCGCGCCGGCCAGTTGTTCGAGCGCCCCCGCCAGCTCCCGGACGTAGTCGGAGACGAGGTCCTTCGTGCCGAGCGCGGCGCGGCCGTAGAGCCGCGACGAGCCCATGCCGCCCATGTTCCCGTGCAGCCCCTCGTTCAGGTAGTACAGGATGCGCCGGGGGTCGCCCTCCGCCCGCACGTCGACCAGTTCGTCCATCCGCCGGCGGATCACGCGGTAGTCGAACAGGTCGGTCCGGTCGTCCGCCTTCCAGCGGGCGGCGCCGGTCTGCTCATCCCTGGCCTGCGCTTCGGCGCGCCACTCCTCGTAGTTTGCTGCGGTCATGGGGGACGACGTGCCTCTTCCGGACGAGCGCGGAAATCGTACCAGAGCGGCCCGTACGTGGACGGGGTTGGCACGGCGGCATAATAGGGGCTCCTGCGGCTCCCGGGTTGGCCAGATGGGCATCACCAACAGGACGGCGCTGATCGCGGTCGTCGTCGCGTTTCTGACAGGCATGCTCGCGACGCTCGCCGTCCGGCCGCCGGGGGAGGGCGGCCCGGCGGTGGCCTCGGCTTCGGGGGGGACGGCGGCCACGGTGCGCTGGCGCGTGCCGGTGGCGTTCTCGACCACCCTGGAGGTGCTCGGGGACAACGTGCTGTGGGTGACGGACGCCATGCGGCGCGCATCTGGCGGCGCGGTACTGCTGACCCCCTACGAGCCCGGAGAGATCGTGCCGGCCTTCAACATCGTCGATGCCGTGCGCGAGGGGAAGGTCCCGGCGGGGTACACCTGGCTGGGGTACGACCAGGGCAAGATTCCCGCGGCGCCGCTCCTCGGCGCGGTCCCCTTCGGCATGGAACCGTGGGAGTTCATGGCGTGGTGGTTCGAGGGCGGCGGGCGCGAGCACGGCGAGG
>JAPPHP010000061.1 GCA_028821035.1 Gammaproteobacteria bacterium
GCCGGCGAAGGCCAGCGTGCGCCCGTCCACCGTGTAGACGCTGCAGCCGACGACTTCCTCGAACGCCAGGACGCGGTTGACGAGGTTCCCCAGGGCGATGCGGTCCTGCTGGAGCACCGACGGCAGGCCGAGTTGCGCGGTCGTCGCTGCCAGCGTGGCGCCGAACTGGTCCATGCGCGCGCCCGCGCGGTCGGCGAGGGCACGGCCGACGGCCGCCACGACGATCAACGCGGCGACCAGGCAGCTCACGAGGCTGATCCGGCCCACGGTGAGGACGTCTCGAAAACGGTCGGATATCTCGCTGTCGCTGCCGACCGCTCCGGAACGTAGCTGTTTGACGATCCTGGCGAGAGGGCGTAGCGTCAAGATGAAAGCGCGGCGTGGTGGCGGGTGGCGGACTCCGAACCGAGCGAGATTCTGCTGGTCAACGTCTCCGGACAGGACAAGCCGGGGCTGATGGCCATGTTGACATCGACGCTCGCTCGATATCAAGCACGGGTGCTCGATATCGGGCAGGCGGTCATTCACGAGGAACTCAACCTCGGCATGCTCGTCCAGGTCGAGGCCCCGGTGGACGAGGGCGACGTGCGCCGGGAACTGCTCCACACGGCACGGCGGATGGGCGTCAGCGCCCGTTTCGAGCGCGTGACGGCGGAAGGCTATCGGGACTGGGTCGCGAACCAGGGCAAGTCTCGCTACATCCTCACCCTCCTCGCCAACGGCATCAGCGCCGAACAGCTCGCCAGCGTCACCGGGATCATCGGCCGGCACGGACTCAACATCGACTCCGTACATCGGCTCTCGGGGCGCGTACCCCTCGATGGCGTAGCCGATGCCGCCCGGGCGAGCGTCGAGATGTCGGTGCGGGGTCCACGGTCCGACCAGCGCGAACTGAAGGAAGCGCTGTTCCTCGCCGCGGGGGAGCTGACGTTCGACTTCAGCGTCCAGGAAGACTCGGTGTACCGCCGCAACCGGCGCCTGGTCGTGTTCGACATGGACTCGACCCTGATCAACGCGGAAGTGATCGACGAGCTGGCGGCGCGGCACGGCGTCGGGGCCGAAGTAGCCCGCATCACGGCGGCGGCGATGCACGGGGAACTGGACTTCGAGGAGAGCCTGCGCCGCCGGGTCCGGCTGCTCGAGGGTCTGCCCCAGCAGGTGCTCACGGAGGTGGCCGACTCGGTCTCCGTGACGGAGGGAACGCGGCGGCTGGTCAACTCCCTGCGGCACTTCGGCTACCGGACGGCCATCGTTTCGGGCGGGTTCGACTATGTGGGCCGCCGGCTGCAGAGAGCGCTCGGGATCGACGACGTGTTCACCAACTCCCTGGGGGTCGCGGACGGCCGGTTGACCGGCACGGTGACGGGCGAAGTGATCGACGCGCAGCGGAAGGCGGACATCCTGGTGAGCCTCTGCGCGCGCGAGGAGATCTCCCTGGAGCAGGCAATCGCGATCGGCGACGGCGCGAACGACCTGCCGATGCTCACGGCGGCCGGCCTGGGCGTCGCGTTCCACGCCAAGCCGGCCGTACGCGAGTCCGCGGGTCACGCGATCTCCAACTTCGGGCTCGACAGCGTGCTCTACCTGCTCGGGTTCTCGGACCGGGAGATCGCGGAGACCCAGTAGCGCCCCCGGCTCGCCGCTGGACTTCCTGGCGTATCATCGCCGGCGTCCCGTCCCGTGAGAGCGCACCGTGGCGACGTACGCGACCAACGAGTTCCGCGCCGGCCTCAAGGTCCTGCTGGAAGGGGATCCGTGCACGATCCTCGAGAACGAGTTCGTCAAGCCGGGCAAGGGCAAGGCGTTCAACCGCGTCAAGTTCCGCAACCTCAAGACCGGGCGTGTGTGGGAGCGCACGTTCAAGAGCGGCGAGAGCATCGAGGCGGCCGACGTCCTGGAGCTCTCCATGGAGTACCTCTACACCGACGGCGAGTTCTGGCACTTCATGAAGACCGACGGCAGCTACGAGCAGGTCGCGGCCGGCGCGGCCGCGGTGGGCGAGACCCAGCCGTGGCTCAAGGAGCAGGAGGTCTACGGCATCACGCTGTGGGCCGGCGACCCGATCTCCGTCACGCCGCCCAACTTCGTCGAGCTCGAAGTGACGGAGACGGATCCCGGGCTCAAGGGGGACACCGCGCAGGGCGCCACCAAGCCCGCGACCCTGTCGACCGGAGCCACCATCCGCGTGCCGCTCTTCGTCAACCAGGGCGACGTGCTGCGCATCGACACCCGGACCGGGGAGTACGTCGGCCGCGTGCAGGGCTGAACGCGGCGCGACGGAACGAATGACGGACTGGCGGCCGTCCTGCAGCACGGAGGTCCTGGCCGCGCGGGCCGACATGCTCGCGGCGACCCGGTCCTTCTTCGCCGCGCGGGAGGTCATGGAGGTGCAGACGGCGACGCTGGCCGCGCACGGCGTCACCGACCCGGCCATCGAGAGCATGCGAACCGCCGACGGCCGCTACCTGCAGACGTCGCCCGAGTACCAGATGAAGCGCCTGCTGGCCGCCGGAGCGCCTTCCATCTACCAGATCGGTCCGGTGTTCCGCGCCGGGGAAGCCGGACGCTGGCACAACCCGGAATTCACCATGATCGAGTGGTACCGGGTCGGCATGGATGCGGAAGCGTTGATGCGCGAGGTCGCGGACCTGGTCGACGCGCTGCTTGGTCCGTCGGATTACGACCGCCGGGCCTACGCGGACATGGTCGGCGTCCCGGTCGAATCGACGCCGGAAGACGAACTGGATCTCCGCATCAGCGAGGCCATCGCCAAACTCTCGCCGGCGCGCGTGTTCATCACGGAGTATCCCGCTCCCCAGGCGGCCCTTGCGCGAGTCGAGGGGGGCGTGGCCGCGCGTTTCGAGCTGGTGGTGGACGGCCTGGAGGTGGCGAACGGCTACCACGAGCTGCGGGACGCGGACGAACTGCGCCGGCGCATGGTCCGTGACAATGCGCTCCGCCGGGAAGAGAGCCTGGCGGAGATACCGCTCGACGAGGGCTTCCTCGCGGCGCACGCGCACGGGCTGCCGGACTGTGCGGGCGTGGCGGTGGGATTCGACCGTCTCGTCGCGCTGAAGCTCGGCGCGGACGGTCTCGCGGCGGTGATGCCGTTCCCGGCGGAGCGGGCGTAGCCTGAGCCTCTGCGGCGTCGCGGGTCAGAGAGCTCCGAGCGCCTGCCCCATCCGCACGGACATCCCCGGCGCCAGGTCCCCCCGCAGCGAAACGGCATCCGGCGGAAACAGCACGATGACGGTGGACCCGAGCAGGAAGCGCCCGATCTCCGCCCCGCGGTCGAATCGCCCGGACGCGGCCCGCATCCGCAGCGTGCGGTAGGGAGACTCGGGACCGTCCCAGACGGTCTCGATGCTGGCGACGATCAAGGCGCCGACGAGGACGAGTACGAACTCGTCGAACACGCAGACGAGCCGCTCGTTGCGCGCGAAGAGTCCGGGGACGGCGTCGGCGGTGCGGTCGTTGACGGAGAAGAGGCGGCCCGGGACTTCGATCGTCCGCTGGAGCGTCGCGGCGGCCGGGGCATGGACGCGGTGGTAGTCCCGGGGGGACAGGTAGATCGTGAAGAACGCGCCTCCGTCGCAGAACTCCGCCAGCGTGGCGTCGGCCAACAGGCTGCTCGCGGAGAAGTCGCGGCCCTTCGCCTGCAGGATGCGGCCGTCCGCGATCCGGCCGAACTGGCTGAGAAAGCCGTCCGCGGGGCTCACGACGGCATCGGGCGCGTCGGGCAGCGGACGCGCGTCCGCCCGGAGGGCCCGGGTGAAGAACGCGTTGAAAGAACGGTAGCCGTCGAGGCCGGGGGTTGCGGCTTCTTCCAGGTCGACCCGGTAGTGGTGGGCGAAGGCGCGGATCAGCGGCTTTGCCACCAGGCGGTGCTCACTGCGCGCCGCCCACCCGGCGGCGCGTGAGATGGCCCCCTTCGGCAGGGCGTACTGGAGCGCCGCGAAGGCGTTCAACGTTCGACCGGGGTGTCCGTGCGGTTGCCCCACTCGGACCACGACCCGTGATAGGCCCGGATTCGCGGAAAGCCGAGCAGTCGCGCCGCCATGTAGGTGAGCCCGGAGCGGTGGTGGGTCTGGCAGTGCGTGATCACGTCCCGGTCCCGGGTGATGCCCCGCGCCGCCAGCTCCGCTTCGAGGTCATGGACCAGGGCCAGGCCCCGTTCCCGGTCCATGAGCTCGAGCCAGTCGAGGTGCACGGCGCCCGGGATGTGGCCGTTGCGGGCGGCGGTCCGTTTCAGGCCGGCGTACTCCTCTGCGCTGCGGCAGTCCCAGATCAACGCGTCCGGGGCGTCGAGCGCGGCCAGGACATCCTCGAGTTCGGCGACCGGCCCCGGGTCCAGGTCGAAGACGAGGTTCGAGGGTACTGGCACGACGGGCGTGTCGGAGAACGGTAGACCCGCCGCGGCCCACGCGTGCATGCCCCCGTCGAGATAGCGCCAGTCGGTGTGCCCGATGACGTCGAGGGTCCAGGCGAGACGGCCGGCCCAGCCCCCGCCCTCGTCGTCACAGGTCACCACCGTACGGTCCGGGGTGAGCCCGACCCGGCGGAACAGGGCGAGCAGTGCTTCGCGCGGCGGCAGCTTGCCGACGGCGGGGGGCTCGCCCGCGATCAGCTCCGCGGGCGCGATGGGTACGGCTCCGGGAAGGTGCGCCTGGGCGTAGACCTGCGGCGCCGTCACCTGCAGGACGAGCAGGTCTTCGGTCTGCATGCGGTCGTGCAGCGCGGTGGGGGAGATGGTCGCCGGCGTGGTCACGTCGCTGGCCCGCGTGGGGTCGTGGCGGGCGGATGATATATGCTGTTCCAGGCGATTGCCTGCGTGCGCCGACCGCGACAAGAGGGCGCTTCCGATGACGCATCTCGTCTGGATGGACCTCGAGATGACGGGCCTCGATGTCGAGGCGGACGGGATCCTCGAGATCGCGACGATCGTCACGGACGCCGAGCTCGACATCGTCGCCGAAGGCCCGAGCCTGGCCATCGCCCAGCCGGAGTCGATCCTGGCCGGCATGGACGAGTGGAACGTCACGCACCACACGGCATCCGGTCTGATCGAACGCGTGCGCCGGGAGGGCGTGTCCGTCGTGGAGGCAGAGGCGCAGACCCTGTCCTTCGTCGAGGCGTACGTCGGCGAAGGCGAGTCGCCGCTCTGCGGCAACTCCATCTGGCAGGACCGGCGCTTCCTGGCCCGGTACATGCCGACGCTCGAGGGGTACCTGCACTACCGCAACATCGACGTGTCGAGCGTCAAGCAGTTGGCGCGCCTGTGGCGGCCGGACCTGGCGAACCGGGTGGTCAAGTCGGGTTCGCACGTCGCCCTCGCCGACATCCGCGAGTCGATCGACGAACTGCGCTTCTACCGGAAGCACTTCCTGCGCGGCCCCTGAACGAAGGCCTCACCGCGCCTGGAGCCGCGCGAGCGCCCAGTCGATGTGTTCGCGGACCATGGCGTCGGCGTCGGCGCGGCGGTCCCGGAGCCTGGTCACCAGGTCGGGACCAGGCGCCGCGTTGCCGGCGGCCACGGCGAGGTTCCGGACCCACTGCCGGTAGTCGATGCGCCGGAGCGCCATGCCCTCGGTGCGCGCCAGGAAGGTCGCTTCGTCCCAGGCCAGGAGGTCGGCGATGCGGGCGGCGTCCAGGCCGTGGCGCGGCGCGAAGTCGGCCTCGGCGGACTTCCTCGCATAGCGGTTCCAGGGACAGACGACCTGGCAGTCGTCGCAGCCGAAGATCCGGTTCCCGACCGCTTCCCGCAGCTGCGGGGGAATGGTGCCCTTGCTCTCGATGGTGAGATAGGAGATGCAGCGCCGGGCGTCGAGTTGTCGGGGCCCGACCAGCGCGTCGGTCGGACAGACCTTGAGGCAGGCGCGGCACGCCCCGCACCGGTCGCGCGCGGTCCCCCGGGTCACGGGGAGCGGCAGGCTCGTATAGATCTCGCCGAGAAAGAACAGGGACCCGGCCTCTTCGGACAGCAGCAGCGTGTTCTTGCCGATCCAGCCGAGGCCCGCCTTCTCCGCGAGGGGCTTCTCGAGGACCGGCGCGGAGTCCGTGAAGGCGCGGTACCGGCCACCGGCGTGCCGGTCGATGCGCCGCGCCAGCCGGACCAGCCGGCGGCGCACCGTCTTGTGGTAGTCGCGCCCGAGTGCGTAACGGGAGACGTATGCGGTTTCGGACCGGGGGGCGGGAATGGCCGGCGCGGCGTCCGTCAGGTAGTCCATGCGGGCGGAGATCACGCGCACCGTGCCCTCGTGCAGGCGCTCGGGATGCAGCCGCTTGTCGAGGTTGCGGCCCATGTACCCCATGGAGCCGTGGAGCTTGCGTGAGAGCCAGCGGCGTACGTCCGGCGCGTAGTCCGAGAGGTCCGTGTCCGCGATGCCGATCGCCGCGAACCCGAGTTCGTGCGCCCAGGTTTCGATATCGCTCGCGAGCCGGGCGAGCGCGACCTCACGTTCGCGGCCCGTCCGTATGGACGGGTGGGAGTTTCGCTCGCGCGAAACTCCTGCGTCGCAAGCTCCTGGGTCCATGGCAGCTATAATTGGTGGATGCGCGGCCGGGACAGAGTCTACACGGCGGCCGAAGTCCGGGAGCTGGACCGGACCGCGATCGAGGATCGCGGCATTCCCGGGATCGCGTTGATGAAACGCGCGGGCCGCGCCGTCTTCGACGAAGTGCGCCGCCGCTGGCCGACCGGTCGCTCCCTCACCGCGGTCTGTGGCTCCGGCAACAACGCGGGGGACGGCTACATCGTCGCGGGGCTCGCCGAGGAAGCGGGCCTCGACACCACCCTCCTGCAGGTCGGGGACCCGGAGAAGCTCCGCGGCGACGCGGCGCGGGCGAGAGACTGGGCGCTTTCCGTGGGCGTCGTTACGTCACCTTTCGCAGACGGCTGCGACTTGGCCGGCGATGTGCTGGTCGACGCACTCCTCGGCACCGGCGTCGCGGGCGCCGTGCGACCGGAGCATGCCGCGGCGATCGAGTGCATCAACGGTTGCGAACGCCCCGTGGTGGCCGTCGACATGCCGAGCGGGATCTCCGCGGACACGGGCGCCGTGCTCGGCAAGGCCGTGCACGCCACCGCCAC
>JAPPHP010000251.1 GCA_028821035.1 Gammaproteobacteria bacterium
TCGCCCAAGTCCTCGTCTGCGTCCGGGGGCTTCTCGACGGCTGCGTCGTAGCTACTCTTCCAGCGCTGGTATTGCGTAGTCGCGGTGGCCGGGTTTCCTTCTTCCGCTTCGATGCGGTCCACCACCTCGCGGCGCGACGCACGCCGGCCGCTCTCTTTGGTGATCTCGTCCGCAACCTCCCAGACACGCCCCGTTTTCGTGCCGGGCCGGGGTCGTGAGTAGACGACGGGGCGGTCCTTGGTGGTCACTTCTACCAGCTCTGTCATTTCAATCTGGTCTTGGCGAATGATATGGAATACGTCAGAAAATGAACAACGGCTTTGCTCCAGGTGTTTGCCGGCGAGTCGGCCGTTTCGCATAGCATGGTCGCCACGGACTGACACGGGATCACGTCATGCACAAAGGCACACAGTGGTTGGCGCTCGCCGCTCTCGGGTTGCTCGTGGCCTGCGGCCCCGCGGAGACGAGTGAAGCACCGGCACCTTCTCCCATCGGCACAACCGTCGCCGTCACCGGCGGGACGGTGCAGGGGTTCGTTGGCGAAGACGGTCTCAAGCAATACCACCGCATTCCTTACGCGGCCGCCCCCACCGGAGCCCGGCGTTGGGCACCGCCGGCGGCGGTCGAGCCGTGGGACGGCGTGCGCGACGCCACCGCGCCGGGCCCGAAGTGCGTGCAGCCGGCCGGACAAGGCGGCTCCTTCTACGGGGACGCCGACTTCGAGGTGAGCGAGGACTGTCTCGTACTCAACGTCTGGACCCGCGCGGCGCATGAGGACGAGGGACTCCCGGTGATGGTGTGGATCCACGGAGGCGCCCTCGTGACCGGCGCTGGATCCGACTATCCGGGCGAACTGCTGTCGTCGAAAGGCGTGGTGCTCGTCACCGCGAACTACCGGCTAGGGCCGTTCGGGTTCTTCGCGCTCCCCGAACTGAGCGCAGAGAGCCCGGCGGGCGTTTCGGGCAACCAGGGAATCCGGGACCAGGTCGCGGCCCTCGAGTGGGTGCGGGACAACATCGCCCGGTTCGGCGGGGACCCCGGCAACGTGACGATCTTCGGCGAATCCGCCGGCGCCTTGAGCATGTCGCTGCTGCAGGCGAGCCCGCTCGCGCGGGGCCTGTTCCACCGCGTCATCGGCCAGAGCGGCGGCGCCTTCCAGCCGATGGCCTTCCGCGACCGCATGACTTCCTACGGCCCGTCCGTGGAGTCGCGCGGCCAGGAAATCGCAACCGCCCTTGCCGGGGAAGACGGCGACGACTCCCTGGCGGGTCTGCGTGCGTTGTCCGCCGAGCATGTCCTCGCCGTGTACGAGGCCAACCCGGCCCTGTGGGACTACGGTTCGCTCGCCATTGTCGACGGCGAGGTCGTCCCGGACGAGGTCGCCACGATCTTCGCCGAGGGGCGGCAGGCCGACGTGCCGGTGATGATCGGTTCCACCGCGGACGAAGGCACGACCCTTCACGAATTCATCGTGCCGCCGTTCGGAGAGGGCGCGGCCGGATTCGAGGCGTACGCGAACGCGGTCCTGCCGGAAGCCGGGGACGCGCTCGCCGCGCTGTACCCGTCCGGGACGGACGACGAGGCACACGCTTCCGGTGAAGCCCTGCTGGCCGACGTGCTCTTCACCGCCCCGATGCGCCTCTGGGCCCGCGCCATGGAGGACGTCGAGAGCGACGCCTACCTCTACTGGTTCACCTGGGCGCCGCCCATCGAGGAGGCCGAACGCTACGGCGCCTTCCACGCCGCCGAGATCGGCTACGTCTTCGGCAACCTCGACCTGTTCGGCGCGGTGCCGGTCGGCGACGACCGCGCCTTCTCGGACCTGATGGCGACGATCTGGACCCAGTTCGCCCGCAGCGGCAACCCGAACGGCGACGGACTGCCGGCATGGCCCGCCTACACGGGGGAGAACGAGGCGTACATGGAGCTTGGCGTGGACACGGGGGCGAAGAGTCACATCCGGGTGGAGGAGGTGGCGCTGATTGCGGGGGCGTGGGACGAGCGGCGGGAGACGGAGGGGCGATCGCACCACCGGCCAGACGCAGCGGAGTAACCACCGGACAGTCACCCCGCCAGAGTCCGTCAAAGGGACCCAGTGGCGACGTTCGACCACAAGCAAGATGCAGTACTGAGATCCACTGCGTTCGGTTGGCTCGCGCGGCTGGTCTCGCTGCACGGCGAAGTCCTGCCACGCAAGCTCCTGGAGCAGGGATTCGAGTTCAGTGGCGAGCGTGTCCACGTCATCGGTCCCCCGGGGATCTTCCGGCCGCGTGTTATGCGAGCGCCGCTCTCGATTACCACCTCGCCAAACGGTCCCTACGACGATGCCTTCGATCCCAGCGGAAGGCTGCGATACCGATTTCGCGGAAAGGATCCAGCCCATCGAGACAACCAAGGCCTCGTCTTCGCCAAGGAGAACCGTCTGCCCCTTCTTTACTTCCACGGCATCCTGACGAGTCGATACCTGCCGATCTGGCCGGTCTACGTCGTTCAGGATCTCCCAGAGGCGCTGACGTTCCTGATCGAAGTCGATGATGTCGCGAGTGTGTCTTTGCCAGCGGACGTGCCGCGAGACCAGGTCGCGGAGGGCCGTCGTCAATACGTGACGACCTTGACCCGCCGTCGAGTTCACCAGACCGCGTTCCGGGAACGCGTGCTACGCGCGTATCGACGCCAATGCGCGGTGTGCCAGCTACGTCATGATGAACTCCTCGACGCCGCGCACATCATTCCGGATCCCGAGCCCGACGGTGAGCCGGTCGTCAACAACGGGCTGTCGCTGTGCCGGCTGCACCACGCCGCGTTCGATCGGTTCTTCCTGGGCGTGCGCCCCGATCACGTGATCGAGGTGCGCCCTGATGTACTCGCGGAGTCCGACGGTCCGACGCTCAGGTACGCGATTCAAGGTCTCCACGGGAAACGGATCGCGCTTCCCCGAAAGCGCGATGAGCATCCCACGGCCTACCGCCTCGAGGAACGATACGAGCGTTTCCTTGCTGCGACAGCCGCAGGGTGAGAGGCCTTGACCCGCAGCCTGGTGCTGCGTACGTTATTCCGTACTGTTCGAGCCGCAGCAACCGCCAGCAATAGCGGGGAGTCCTCCATGACGACGATCACGGCTACCGAAGCCCGGGCCAATCTATACCGCCTGATGGATGCTGCGGCCGAGTCTCACGAACCCGTGATCATCACCGGCAAGAGAACCCGGGCCGTGCTGGTCTCCGAGGAAGATTGGCGAGCCATTCAGGAGACGCTGTTCCTGCTCTCCGTTCCCGGGATGCGCGAGTCCATTCGGGAGGGCATGGAGACGAAGGCCGAAGACTGCAGCGACGACCTCGACTGGTGAGCTGGCGCGTCGTCTACGCCCGGCACGCCCAACGCGACGCGAGGAAGCTGGTAGCGAGCCCACTGAAGCCCAGGGTCGAACAACTTCTTTCCGTCCTCGCCGAAGACCCCTATCGCAGTCCCCCGCCCTTCGAGAAACTGGTTGGCGACCTCGCCGGAGCTTACTCGCGCCGCATCAACATTCAGCACCGTCTCGTCTACCAGGTTCTGGACGACGTGCGAGTCGTGAAGGTGCTGCGCATGTGGAGCCACTACGAGTAGCAGCGTCACCCCCGGGCGCGCCAGGGCTTGCGAGCGAACCGGCGCCCGAGGCCGCGCTCGATCTCGCGCCACTTGCGTTCTTCCTCCGACGTAACGAACGTGATCGCCTCGCCGGTGCGGCCCATGCGCCCGGTTCGTCCCACGCGGTGCGTGAACAACTGTTCCGAGTCGGGCAAGTCGAAGTTGATGACCTGGCCGATACCCTCGACGTCCAGGCCCCGGGCAGCCACGTTGGTTGCCACGAGAATCGGGGCGGCGCCCGACCGGAAGTCCTTCATCACGCGTTCACGCGCGTTCTGCCTGAGATTGCCTTGCAGGGCCGCCACCGGATAGCCCATGGAGTCGAGCTGTTTCGCCAGCTTCTTGACGCCATGCTTCGTCCGGCCGAAGACGATGATCGGATCGCCGTCCCGTTCGTCCAGCAGCGTTCGCACGGCCCCCATCTTGTCTGCCTTCTCGATGGTGTAGACCTGGTGCTCCACGGTCGGCGGCGCCCCGAGATCCCGGTCGATTTCCACCGTCACCGGATCCCGCAGGTGCTTCTTCGCCATGTCCGCGACCCATCTCGGCATGGTCGCCGAGAAAAGCGCGGTCTGTCGTTCGGAGGGCGAATGGGCAAGGATGGCCTCGACATCGCGAGCGAACCCCTTGTCCAGCATCTCGTCCGCTTCGTCGAGGACCAGGAACCGCACCGCTCGCAGGTCCAGGATGCCCTCCCGCAAGTGGTCCAGTGTACGACCCGGCGTGCCCACGACGATGCGGGCGCCACGCTTCAGCGCAGCCTGTTCCGGCCGCGCCGAGCGGCCGCCGTAGAGCAGCGTGACGGTCGACCGCGGCCCCTCGACCAGGGCACTGGCGACCCCGGCCACCTGAATGGCCAGCTCCCGGGTCGGCACCAGGACCAGCGTCTGGACCTCCCGCTTCGACGCGTCGCACCCCTCCACCGCCGGGACGGCGAAGGCGAGGGTCTTGCCGGATCCCGTGCGCGCCTGGCCGATGACGTCGCGCCCCGCCAGCAGCAGCGGGATCGTCCGCGCCTGAATGGGCGTCGGCGCAACGATATCCATGCCCGCGAGCGCCGCCCGGGTCGCGCCACGCAAGGCCATCCCGGCGAACGTGCCGGCACCTTCCCCGGAGGAGTCCATGAGAGGTTCGCTCGCTGCGACCGCAGCCGCCGCCGGCGCGCCGGTAGACGGAGCGGCGCCGCCACGACGTTTCCTGAAGCAGGGGCGGCAGTACACGGGCCGGCCGGGCGTCGGCCGGAACGGCAGGCTCGTGACTGCGTCGCAGTCGGTGCACACGGCGTCGTGGCGCTGTCGGCGCGCCGGCGGGCGCGCGCGGGTCGAAGACATCTGAAGAGGCATACGGGAACGGACTCCTTGTCCAAAAGGGGCGAAACAGGCGGGTAGCACGGGGTCTGGGAGCAGGCGAGAGCCGGGATGGCCCGCTGCGGTGCGAAACCTTGGCGCGTCCATCAGGCGCAACGCCCATTATGACAGACAACGTCCCACGACGCGCAGCGGACACGCACCGAGGCTGCATGACGCCGCCGGGTCCTCTCCCAAACCGGGTCAGAACGCCGCGCGGACCTCCAGCCCCACGACGCGCCCTTCCTTCAACGGCGAATACGTCGAGTACACCAACCCGGTCAGGTCGAAGTCGCTGCGCCGCAGGACTTCGTCGAGGAGGTTGCGCCCGTATAGCGTGACCTCGACCCGATCGTTGGGCGCCAATGCGACGCTCACATCGACGAGATCGCCCCCGTCGAGCACGCCGCGGTTGTCGTCGGTGATCTCGCTGTCGTCCCGGTGGGAGACGCCCACGCGGATCGAGAGTCGCCCCAGACCGCCGATCTCGCGCGCATAGCGGCCCTCGAGACCCCAGGTGAGGCGCGCAAGGCGGGGCAGGTCGAGACGATCGTCACCCACTGTCGAGCCGTCGCCGTTCAGGTCGAAGCGCACGCGGTCGTAGGCGCCGTCCGTGTAGCCCAGAGACGCGCTCAGGGTCACCCTGTCGCCCAAGGCTGCCAGCATCTCCACTTCGAGGCCCTGTATCGTCGCGTCCGCCGTGTTGGCGGTGATCTGCACGCCGCCCGAGGCCACGTCCGCGCGGGTCACCTGCCGCTGCATGCCGTAGACGCGGTTGTGGAAGGCGGCCACGTTGAGGCGGACCCGCCCCCCGGCAAGCTCCGACTTCAGCCCCAGCTCGAAGGCGTCCTGCTCTTCCTCGTCGAACGGGCCGGGGGCGACGCCGGGAGCCGTGTTGCGCAGGTTGTAGCCGCCGCTCCGGAAGCCCTTGGTGAAATGGCCGTAAAGCTGTGTCGCCGCACCCGGCCAGAACTGCAGCCCGACCCTCGGCGTGACGTTGCGCCAGGTGTCGCCGTCGCGGAAGTCGTACTCGCATCGACGGGAATCGGCGACGCACGCGGAGTTCCCAGCGGTCGCCACCAGCACGTCCTTCTCCTCGAGCGTGTAGCGGGCGCCCACCGTCAGCAGCCAGTCGGGCGCGAGTTCGATGTCGTTGTTCATGAACACGCCACCGGTTCGGTGGTCCTGGTCCCCGCCGAACGGCACGCCCCACGCCGCCCGGATCAGGCGCCGCTCGCGGTAGCGGATGTCCTGGCTGAAGGCGTAGGCGCCGAGCGTGACTTCCCAACCCGGGCGCAGCCAACCCGAGTAGCGCAGCTCGTTGCTGAACTGCCGCTGGCCCGTATAGGCGAACAGGTGGAAGACAGGGTCCGTGGTGGAGTCGATGTCGGCCAAGGACGCGTGTTCCACCTCGCGCCACCCGAACACGTTGGTGACCACTCCACCGCGGGACCCGACGCGCCGGTTGGCTTCAACGATGGCATGTTGCCAGTCGACGCGCGAGAAGCCCGGTTCGTCGATGGCGAAGTCGAAACCCCGGAAGCGGCGGCGGTTCTGGGTCGCCGGGCCGTCCCCGTCGGAGTCGCCGCGCTCGTAGATCAGGGTCACGTCAGCCAGGGCGGAGGGCCGCCACGTGAGGACCGGGCGCACCACCCAGGCCGTCTCGGCACCGACCGGGCCGGTGCCCGGCGCATCGTTGTCGAACCAGCCCCGGTCGTCCCGCCAGCTCGCCGAGAGGCGGGCATCGACGGTATCGCCCAGCGCGCCCCCCATGCTGCCGGAGAACCGGGTGTCGAGACCGGTCTCGACCCGCAGCGTCGCGTCCGCGGTCGTCTCGCCACCCGGTCTTCGGGAACGCAGCAGCACGGCCCCACCGGTGACGTTGCGCCCGAACAACAAGCCCTGGGGTCCGCGCAGGACCTCTATCGCTTCCAGGTCCAGCATGTCCATCACGACACCGTAGTTGACCCCGAGGTAGACGCCGTCGACGAACACGCCCACCGTCGGATCGATGGACGGGATCGAGCCCGCGACGCCGAGCCCGCGGATGGAGAAGTTGGCGATGCCCTTGCCCGTGCCGATGCCGTC
>JAPPHP010000143.1 GCA_028821035.1 Gammaproteobacteria bacterium
GACGCGAACGCGTTGACGCCGGCGGCCACCACCCGCAGCGCGTCGATGTCGAGGCCCGAGTCGGTCTCGTCGAGTACGGCGAGCGCGGGTTCGAGCAGCAGCATCTGCAGGATCTCGTTGCGCTTCTTCTCGCCGCCGGAGAACCCCTCGTTCACGCCGCGCTTCAGGAACTCCGGGTTCAGGTCGAGCCGGTCCGCGGCGGCGCGCGCGCGCCGCATGAAGTCGATCGCGGACAGTTCCGCCTCCCCGGCGGCGGCGTTGCGGCTGTCGAGCGCCGCCTTCAGGAACTCCATGTTGCTGACGCCCGGGATCTCGACCGGATACTGGAACGCGAGGAACACGCCCCGGTGGGCCCGGTCCTCGGGTTCGAGGTCGAGGAGGTCGACCCCGTCGAGGCGAACGCTGCCCGCGGTCACCTCGTAGCCCGGTCGCCCCGCGATGACGTTCGCGAGGGTGCTCTTGCCGGAGCCGTTCGGGCCCATCACGGCGTGCACCTCGCCGCGCTCCACGGTGAGGCTCACGCCCTGCAGGATGTCCCGTCCGTCGGTGCGGACGTGCAGGTTCTCGATCTGGAGCATGGCGTCGCCCGGCTAGCCGACCGCGCCCTCGAGGCTCACCTCGAGGAGCTTGCCCGCTTCGACGGCGAACTCCATCGGCAGTTCCCGGAAGACCTCGCGGCAGAAGCCGTTGACGATCATGGAAACGGCCTTCTCGGGGTCGATGCCGCGCTGGGCGCACAGGAAAAGCTGGTCGTCGCTGACCTTCGACGTCGTCGCCTCGTGCTCGACCACGGCGCTCGCATTCTGGCTCTCGATGTAGGGGAACGTATGTGCGCCGCAGGCGTCGCCGATCAGCAGCGAGTCGCAGCGCGTGTGGTTGCGCGCGCCCTCGGCCCCCGGGTTCATGCGCACGCGGCCGCGGTAGGCGTTCTGGCTGCGCCCGGCGCTGATGCCCTTGGAGACGATGGTGCTCTTGGTGTTGCGCCCGATGTGCAGCATCTTCGTGCCGGTGTCGGCCTGCTGGGCGTTGTGGGTGAGCGCCACGGAATAGAACTCGCCGATGGAGTCGTCGCCGCGCAGCACGACGCTCGGGTACTTCCAGGTGATGGCGGAGCCGGTCTCGACCTGGGTCCAGCTGATCTTCGAGCGCGCGCCGACGCAGGCGCCGCGCTTGGTGACGAAGTTGTAGATGCCGCCGCGCCCCTGCTCGTCCCCGGGGTACCAGTTCTGCACCGTGGAGTACTTGATCTCGGCGTCCTCGAGGGCCACGAGCTCCACGACGGCGGCGTGCAGCTGGTTCTCGTCCCGCATCGGGGCCGTGCACCCCTCGAGGTAGCTGACGTAGGAGCCCTCGTCGGCGACGATCAGCGTGCGTTCGAACTGCCCGGTGTTCTCCGCGTTGATGCGGAAGTAGGTGGAGAGCTCCATCGGGCAGCGGGTGTGTTTCGGCACGTAGACGAACGAGCCGTCGCTGAACACGGCCGAGTTGAGCGCGGCGTAGAAGTTGTCGGACACGGGCACGACGGAGCCGAGGTGCTTCCGGACCAGTTCCGGGTGATCCCGCATGGCTTCGGCGATGGAGCAGAAGATGACCCCGGCGTCCCGCAGCCGGTCCTTGAACGTGGTGGCGATGGAGACGCTGTCGAACACCGCGTCCACGGCGATCTGCGGCTTCTCGACGCCGGCCAGGGCCTCCCGCTCGTGCAGGGGGATGCCGAGCTTGTCGTACGTGCGCAGGAGTTCGGGGTCGACCTCGTCGAGGGATTTCGGCTTGTTCCGCGGCGCGGAGAAGTAGGAAATCGCCTCGAAGTCGATCGGGTCGAAGCTGACATGCGCCCAGTTCGGAGCCCGCATGGTCCGCCAGCGGCGGTACGCGTCGAGGCGCCACTCCGTCATCCAGGACGGCTCGTCCTTCTTCGCGGAGATGGCGCGCACGACATCCTCGTCGAGGCCGGGGGGAAGGGTCTCGGTCTCGATCTCGGTGACGAAGCCGGCGCTGTACTCGCGCGCGAGCCTGTCGTGGACTGCCTGGTTGCGGTCGCTCATGGCGGGATTATACGCAATACCCGAGTAATTCAGTTGGGTATTGCGTCATCCGCTCTTTCATACGCCGAGGGCGCGTTCCAGCCGGTCGAGCGTCCGCATGGCTGCCAGCCCCTGGGCGAGGCTCGAGTTCGGCTCGCGGCCTTCCCGGATCGCCCCGAAGAACTCCCGGTCCGCGAGTTCGATGCCGTCCGTCGAGACGGCCACGCCGGTCAGGTCCACGGGATCGCCATGGCCGGTGAAGAGGTCGTCGTAGTTGGCGACGTAGGTACCCCGGTCGCAGATGTAGCGGAAGAACGTGCCGAACGGACCGTCGTTGTTGAACGAGAGCGAGAGCGTGCATACCGCCCCGCTGGCTGCCTTGAGGCCGATGGCCATGTCCATGGCGATGCCGAGTTCCGGGTGGGGAGGGCCCTGCAGCGCCGTGACCTCCGTAGCCGGGCCTCCTGTCTGGTATTGGAAGAGGTCCACCGTGTGGCAGGCGTGGTGCCACAGCAGGTGGTCGGTCCAGCTCCGCGGCTCTCCCTTGGCGTTGGTGTTCGTGCGGCGGAAGAAGAAGGTCTGCACGTCCATCTGCTGGATCGCGAGCTCGCCCGCCGCGATGCGGTCGTGGACCCACTGGTGGGACGGATTGAAACGGCGCACGTGGTCGACCATCGCGACGACGCCGGTCTTTTCCTGGACGCGCACCAGCGCCTCGGCGTCGGCCAGGTTGTCCGCCATCGGGATCTCGACGAGCACGTGCTTGCCGGCGCGCATGACGGCCGTGGCCTGCTCGGCATGGATCGGCGTCGGCGTGGCCAGGATCGCGGCCTCCACGCCGGGGACGGCCAGGGCCTCCTCGAGATCCAGCGTCCAGTGCGGGATGCCACGCGCCTCGGCCACGGCCCGCGTGGCCTCGCCGACGCCGCCGCAGAGCGTCGCGACCTCGATGCCGTCGATGCGCGCGAGGGCGTCCAGGTGCTTGTTGCCGAAGGCGCCTTCGCCGGCCACGCAGATCTTCATTCGTCGACGTACCTCAGTCCCGCTGCCTCGAGGCGCTCGCGCATGCCGTAGAGATCGAGGCCCATCTCGCCGGCGGCCAGGCGGGCTCGGGTCTCGGCCTCCTTGCGCACACGTGCCTGGCTCGCCTCGAGGACCTCCCGCGCGCGGGCGCGGGGCACGACGCACACCCCGTCGTCGTCCGCGACCACCACGTCGCCCGGCGCGACCGCTCCGCCCGCGCAGACCACCGGCACGTTCACCGCTCCCGGTGTCGCCTTCACGGTGCCGCGCGCCGAGATCGCCTTCGACCACACCGGGAAGCCCATCGCGGCCAGGTCCGCAACGTCGCGTACCCCGGCGTCGATGACCAGGCCGCGCACCCCCTGCGCCCGCGCGGACGTGGCGAGCAGGTCGCCGAACATGCCGTCCGTGTTCGGGGCGGAGAGCGCGACCACGAGGACATCCCCGGGTGCGCAGAGTTCCACCGCCACGTGCAGCATCCAGTTGTCCCCCGGGTGCGCGAGTACCGTCACCGCGCTGCCGGCGATGCGGGCGCCCGGATAGATGGGGCGCAGGTAGGGCTGCAGGAGGCCGGACCGCCCCTGGGCCTCGTGGACGGTGGCCACGCCCAGTCCGGCGAGGGCGTCGATGGTGGCGGGATCCGCACGCTCGATGTGGCGCACTGCGACGTTGTTCATGTCGGGACTCCTCGGGCTACGCCATCGCCTCGCCCGAGAACAGCAGGCGGGCCGTGCGGACCACGCCGGCCTCGACGACGCTGCCGTCCGGGCCGAGCCGCATGCGGACCTGGAAGCTCCCGCTCGGATGCTCCACGTCCAGGGTCTTGGGATCGCCTGCCGGGACCTGCGCGAGCCCGGCGGCGGGGGACTCCGGCAACAGGCAGGCCGTGGCGACGGACACGGCGCCGAGCACGCCGATGGAACGGTGACAGACGTGCGGGATGAACGTGCGCGTCGCGACGAGGCCGCCGCGGCGCGGCGGGGACACCAGGCACATCTTGGGCACGGACTTGGCCGCGACGTCGCCGAGGCCCATCCGGACGCCGGCCTGCAGCCGCATGGACTCGAGTTGCTTGCGGAGCGGGGCGTTGCCGTCGAGCACCTCCGGAGACTCCGTGCCCTCGACGTGCAGGTCGGCGGCCCGCAGCACCACCACGGGCATGCCGTTGTCGATGCACGTCGCGACGACGCCGTCGATCTCGTCGACCGCGTTGCCCGTGGGGAGCAACGCCCCGCAGCTCGAGCCGGCGATGTCCAAGTAGTTGCAGACGATCGGCGCCCCGGTGCCGGGCACGCCATCGATGGCCGTGTCTCCGGACACCTGGACGCGGCCCCCGGGGGTGCGCAGCACGAGTTGGCAGAGGGCGCCGGTGTTCACCATGTGCACGCCCACGGACGTCTCGCCGTGCCGCGCGGGGACGAGGCCCCGCTCGATCGCGAACACGCCGACGCCCGCCAGCAGGTTGCCGCAGTTCTGCGCGTCGCTGACCGTCTGCCGCGCCGGGTCCACCTGCAGGAACAGGTAGTCGACATCGGCGTCGGCGTGCGTCGGCGGGCCAATCACGGCCACCTTGCTCGTGAGCGGATGGCCGCCGCCGATGCCGTCCACCTGCAGCGCGTCCGGGCCGCCCATGATGCGCACGAGCAGGGCGTTGCGCTCGGCGGGGTCGTCGGGCAGGTCGTCCGCCAGGAAGTAGGCCCCGCGGGAAGTCCCGCCCCGTATCAGGGAACAGGGGACCGCGGCCATCAACCGAGCCGGAGACGCGGGAACACGCGCCGCGCGTTCTCCGAGAAGATGAGTGCCCGGGCTTCTTCCGACACGTCCGCGCGGTCGACGTAGCGCTTCGTGTCGTCGTAGTGGTGCCCGGTCCTCGGGTCGATGCCGCGCACCGCCCCGAGCAGTTCCGACGCGAACAGCACGTTCTCGGCAGGCACCACGTCGAGGAGCAGGTCGATGCCGGGCTGGTGGTAGACACACGTGTCGAAGAAGACGTTGCCGAGGACGAGTTCCTCGAGCGGCGGCTTGTCCATCGCCTGCGCCAGACCCCGAAAACGGCCCCAGTGGTAGGGCACGGCCCCGCCGCCGTGCGGAATGACGAAGCGGATCGTCGGGAAGTCGGTCAGCACGTCCGAGGTCAGCATCTGCATGAAGGCCGTGGTGTCCGCCCCGAGGTAGTGCGACCCCGTGGTGTGGAAGGCCGGGTTGCACGCGGCGCTCACGTGCACCATCGCCGGCACGTCCAGTTCGCACATCCGCTCGTAGAACGGGTACCAGTACCGGTCGCCCATCGGCGGCCCCGTCCAGTAGCCGCCGGAGGGGTCGGGGTTCAGGTTGCAGCCGACGAAGCCGTACTCCTCCACGCAGCGCGTGAGTTCGGTGACGGAGGCGGTCATGTCCGTGCCCGGCGACTGGGGCAACTGCGCGACGCCGACGAAGTTGACCGGGTACAGCTCCGTGATGCGGTAGATGAGTTCGTTGCAGTGCTCGGTCCAGTGGCGCGACGTGTGGGCGTTGCCGATGTGGTGTCCCATCCAGCTCGCACGCGGAGAGAAGAGCGTCAGGTCGGTGCCGCGTTCCGCCTGCATGGCGAGCTGGGCGCCCTCGAGGCTGTCGCGGATCTGCTGGTCCGAGATGCCGAGCAGGCCCTTGGTGCCCCGCGCCAACGGGTCGGCCTCGAGTTCGGCGCGCTGGGCGTCGCGGTAGCGGCCAAGCGCGTCCGGGGCGGTTGTATAGTGGCCGTGGCAGTCGATGATCATGGGCGGCGCGTAGTGTACGCCCTGCGCGGGCCGCCCTTGCCGGCGGCGTCACACGAAACGGCACCCGACGTCATGGCTCGATACGCAACGGGCCGGCGCAAGTGTCACGAGGAGCAAACGGTGACGGAGCGAAATGGGCCGGCAGGTTGACAGGAACCACCGCGGCAATGTTGCGAGCGGCGCCCCGGCGCCCGATACGACGACGCCTGCGGCTACGGTGGTACTTCTCCGGGACGTCGACGGCGGTGAAATCACGGACCACCGCTGGCCGCTTCCGGCCGACGCGTTCGAGCGGCATGCGCGGGGTGAGATGGAACTGTCGCTGCCCACGTGGCTCACGCGGTATCACGTCATGCGTCACGGCCGCGCCGACGCCGTCCTCGAGCACTTTGCCTCGCGCGAGCCGCGGCACTACACGACACACCCCGCCCAACGCGCGGACGGCGTGCGCGTGGCCCTCTGGGAGGGCGATGCCAGCTGCGAGGACTGGGACGCGGATCGCGAAGGCCCACGGCATCGCCTGGTGATGCCCGAGACCGGCGGCTTCACCTTCGAGAACGACGTCGCGGAGTACTGACCGGCCATTGCACATGGACCCAGACTGGCTCCCGTTCCATCCGAGTCCGTCGAAGCCGGCGTTCCACCCGCCGCCGGGCGCCGTCGACGCGCACTGTCATGTCTTCGGTCCCGAGGCCCGCTTCCCGTTCGCCCAGGAGCGCAAGTACACGCCCTGCGACGCCGGCAAGGAGGACCTCTGGGCGCTGCGGGACCATCTCGGTTTCACCCGCAACGTGGTCGTCCAGGCGACCTGCCACGGCGCGGACAACCGGGCGCTGCTCGATGCGCTCGCGCACGCGGGGGAGCTTGCACGCGGCGTCGCGACCGTTCGGCGTGGCGTCGCCAGGGAGGAACTCGAGCGCCTCGACGCGGCGGGCGTGCGGGGCGTCCGCTTCAACTTCGTCAAGCGTCTCGTCGACAGGCTGCCCCACGAAGACCTGCGAGAGATCGCGGACAGGGTCGCGTCCCTCGGCTGGCACATCGTCATCTACTTCGAGGCCGAGGAACTTCCCGAGATACACGAGCTGGTGACCGCGCTGCCGACGGTGGTCGTGGTCGACCACATGGGGCGTCCTGACGTCACGCAGCCGGTCGACGGCGCCGCCTTCCAGCGGTTTGCACGTCTCCTCGAGGAGCACGGCAACTTCTGGACCAAGGTGAGCTGCCCGGAGCGGCTGTCGGTGA
>JAPPHP010000206.1 GCA_028821035.1 Gammaproteobacteria bacterium
CATTGACGCGCAGGGCGAACTCTGAAGCGCCAGAACTCGCGTGACACGACACTAGTCCCGCACCGCTGTCACGGGAGCTGGCCCATGACCCGAGGGTCCGGTTTCCGCTAGGCTCACCGCTAGGCTCGCCCGGATCCGGCCGTACCGCGGCGCTGCCTGGCTGAACAGAGCGGAACTGCGAGGTATCGGCATGGAGCACGCGAGCGCGCCCGGGACGGCGGACAGCACCGGCCATCTGCGTTACGCCGTAGACGAGGACACCCCCACCCTCCTGACCCTCGGACTCTCAGCACAGGTCGTCACGGTGGTGCTGACCGGCATCATCCTGATCCCGATCATCGTGCTGACGGCCGCGGACCGGAAGGAGTTCATCGAGTGGGCGGTGTTCGCGACGCTCCTCGTGAGCGGGCTCGCCACGATGCTGCAGGCCCGCCCCATCGGGCCCTTCGGCGCCGGTTATCCCCTCTACATGGGCACCTCCGGCGCTTTCATCGCCGTCTGCACCGCGGCGGCCACGGTCGGCGGGCTGCCCCTGCTCGCGACGCTGGTGGCCTCCTCGGCGGTCATACAGTTCCTGTTCGCGGCCCGCCTCTCGCTGTTTCGCCGCCTGATCACGCCTACCGTCGGGGGCACGGTCATCCTGCTCCTCGCGGTGACGGTGTTCCCCATCGCGACCGACATGCTGGTCCGCGTACCGGCGCACATGGCCCCGGACTCCGTCGCCGGACCCACGGTGGCGTTCGCGACGTTCGGCGTCATCGTTCTGATCTCGCTCTATTCCCGTGGCGCCGCCCAACTCTGGGCGCCCCTGATCGGGATACTCCTCGGGACCGTGATCGCCGGGGCCGGGTTCGGCATGCTCGACTGGACGCCGCTGCGCGACGCGCCCTGGTTGGGTCTGCCGAACGCCGCGTGGCCCGGCCTCGACCTCGAGTTCGACGGGCGCTACTTCGGCCTGCTGATCCCGTTCGCGATCGTCACGGTCATCGGCGCCATCGAGACCTACGGCGACGCGATCGCCATCCAGCGCGTGACCAACCGCGGCGCGGTGCCGGTGGACTTCCGCGCGGTGCAGCGCGCCGTCAACGCCGACGGCGTCGGGAACCTCGTCTCGGGCCTCGCCGGCACCATGCCCAACACGACCTATTCCACCAGCATCTCGATCGCCGACCTGACCGGCGTCGGCGCGCGCAAGGTCGCCTTCTACGGAGGGATCCTCATCCTGATCACGGCCTTCGTGCCGAAGATCCCGGCGTTGCTGCGCCTCGTGCCGGACGCGGTGGCGGGGGCGTACGTGATGATCTTCATCGTGCTGCTGTTCCGCCAGGGCGTCCGCATGGTCACCACGGGCGGCTTCGGCTACGAGAAGGGCCTGATCGTCTGCATCTCGTTCTGGATCGGCCTCGGGTTCCAGAGCGGCGTCATCTTCCCCGACCACCTCCCCGACTGGTCGCGCGGCGTGCTCGACAACGGCATGGCCGCCGGGGGCCTCGTCGCGATCCTCCTTACGTCTCTCGTCGCGCTCAAGACGCGCAGCAAGCGCGCGGTGCTCGAACCCACGATGGCGTCCCTCGCGACGCTCGACGAACTCGTCTCGACGTCCGCCGCGAACGCCGGTTGGGACGAGGCCGCGACGCTGCGGCTGCACCTGGCGGGAGAGGAAGCCTTCCTCTACCTGATGGAGCGGCAGGAGGAGCAGGGAGCGCCCGCACGGGTGAGCGTGTCGGTGCGGCCGCACGAGAACGCCCTGCAGCTCGAGTTCCTCACCGGCGCGGGCATCGACAACCTCGAGGAACGCCTGAGTACCCTCGATCCGGAGCGCGCGGAGATCGCGGACGCGGGGCCGCGCATCCTCGGCCATCTCGGACAGGTGCGGCACGAGCAGTTCTTCGATCTGGAGGCGCTCACGCTGACGATCGAGAGCAGACCGCTCGCCTGATCCTGCGGGGCCGGTCCCGGTTCCTCCCGGATCTCCTCCACGTCGGATGGCGGCCAGGAGGTGCGACTTCGGAACGACCTTGGTCGAACCGTTCGCCTCGTTGTACGCGTCCGTAGCCCAGCAGAACGTCACGAACTGGTTGTGGACGGGGAACGGCGCCAACGTCCAGTTCCGGTCGGCGTGCAGCCCGGCCGCCTGGCCGCCCTCGGGTCTCACCGATGCGGCTACCTGCGAGATCATCGCGCCCTTGCCACACATGACCTTCACCACCGCCAGCAGCTTCGGGTTCAGTACGACCTCGGCGATGATGGGATCCTTGTCCAGCAGCACGTTGGCGCCGGGGTGAGAGCGGAGTAAAGCGTCCAGGCGCCGCCAGCCCGCGCCCGGCGCCGGGCCGCCTTGACACCATGCCCCTGCCCCGGCACGTTGCGGCCCATTCCCCTTGCCGACCCGGAGGCGGTGCCATGTCCCGCAACGAAGAGATTCTCGAGGAACGCCGCGGCAACAAGGACGGCATCCTCTGGCTGACCCTGAACCGCCCGCAGAAGCTGAACGCCCTGACGTTCCCGCTGCTGCGCAGGATGCGCGAGATCCTCGTGGACGCGCGTTTCGACCGCAGCGTCCGCTGCATCGTCATCACCGGCGCCGGCCGCGGTTTCTGCGCCGGCATGGACGTGAGCGGCGCCGGGAATCCGGACCGCGAGCCGCCGCCCGAGGACGGCAGCATCGATATCGAGGGCTACCGGCTGAACTTCCGGCACGAGACCGAGACCTTCATCGCGCTCAAGCGCATGGAGGTGCCGATCGTCGCGATGGTGAACGGCCCCTGCGTCGGGGGCGGCTTCGACCTCGCAAGCCACTGCGACCTGGCGGTGGGTTCGACCGCCGCGCGCTACCAGGTGGCCTACGTCCGGCGCGGCCTCTACGCGGACCTCGGCGGCTTTTGGTCGCTGCCGAAGATCCTCGGGTGGCGCAAGGCGATGGAACTCATGATGACGGGGCGCTTCATGAGCGCCGAGGAGGCTCACGACGCCGGTTTCACGAACTACCTGGTCGAACCGGCCGAACTCGAGGCGAAGACCATGGAACTCGCCCTCGAACTCGAGGCGGGACCCCCGATCGCCCAGAAGCTCGGCAAGATGCTGGCGCTGCGTACGGCCCACCTCGACTTCGACAGCGCCATGCAGTGGTCGGAGTCGGCCATCCCGCTGGTCGGGCTGTCGCGCGACTCCACCGAGGGCATGCTGGCGTTCCGGGAGAAGCGTGAGACGGGTTTCGAGGGACGGTAGACTTGCCGTTTTGCACCACCGAAGGGAACGGGCCGCATGGCGCATGACATCGTGATTCGGGGCGGGGAGATCGTGGACGGCACGGGGAGCGAGCCGGTGCCCGGCGACCTCGCCATCGACGGGACGAATATAGCGGCGGTCGGCCGGGTCGATGCGCCCGGGCGGCGGGAGATCGACGCGGAAGGCCACCTCGTCACGCCCGGCTTCGTCGACCTGCACACCCACCTCGACGCCCAGATCGGCTGGGACCCGTTCCTGACCCCGGTGAGCTGGCACGGCGTCACGTCCGTGCTGATGGGGAACTGCGGCGTGACGTTCGCCCCCTGCCGGCCGAGCGACAAGGAACTGCTCGCCGGGATGATGGAAACCGTGGAGGACATCCCCAAGTACGCCATCCTGAACGGCTTGGCCTGGGACTGGGAGGACTACGGCGGGTACCTCGACTCCATCGAACGCCTGGCGCCCGCGATCAATGTGGCCGGCATGGTGGGTCACTGCGCGGTCCGCTTCTACGTCATGGGGGAGCGCGCCGTCGAGGAGCAGGCGTCCGACGACGAGCGCGAAACGATGGCGGACATCGTCGGCCGGTCCATCGACGCCGGCGCGGTGGGCTTCTCCACGAACCGCTACGCACCCCACGTCCTGCCGGACGGCCGCTCCATCCCGGGCACGTTCGCCGACCCCGAGGAACTGGTGGCGATCGCCCGGGCCGTAGGGCCGCGCAACGCGCTCATGCAGGCCGTCGGCGCCGGCCCCGACGTACTCGACCGTATCGCGGACACCACCGCCGGACGCGTCCTGTTCAGCTACGGCGCCGGGCCCGAAGACGACTCCGGCAGGGAACGGTCCGACCTCTTCGACCGCATGCGCGCAGGACGCGACATGACCGCCATCTCGCAGGTGCGCGGCTCGGGGTTCATGTTCGGGCTGCAGTCGCGGCTGCCGGTGCAGGGCGCGACCTGGGACCGCCTCCGGGACCTCGATCTCCCCGGACGGCTGGCGGCGCTCGAAGCCGCCGAGACCCGTACCGCCCTCGTCCGCGAGGCCCGCGCGGAGGGCGCGAGCCGCATCCCGATGGACCAGGTGTACTACCTCGGAGCGGGCGAGACGCCGGACTACACCGTGCCGGCGGAGCGTCACCTCGCCGCCCTGGCGGACGCCGCCGGAGAGCACTGGTCCGAGACGTTCCTGCGCCTGTCGCTCGAGACGGGCGGCCGCGCGCTCTTCAACCTGCGCATGTTCAACCGCAACCTCAAGGCGCTCGGGGACCTGTTCCGGAACGAGCACATCTTCCCGAGCCTCGGCGATGCCGGGGCCCACGTCTCGCAGATCATGGACGCCGGATGGTCGAGTTTCATCCTCTCGTACTGGGTCCGCGAAGCGGGGCTCTACAGCGTCGGAGAAGCCGTGCGCCGGATGACCTCGGGTCCGGCCCGGGTCATGGGGCTCGCCGACCGCGGGGTCCTGCGCCCGGGAATGCGTGCCGACGTCAACGTCCTGGATCCCGACACCGTCGCCGAACGCCAGCCCGAACTCGTGCACGACTTCCCCGGCGGCGCGCCGCGTTACATCCAGAAAGCCGCAGGCTACCGGGCCACGCTGGTCAACGGACAGGTCAGCGTGGCGGACGGCGAGCACACGGGTGCGCGCGCCGGCGAGGTGTTGCGTCACGCGGGGTAGGAACGTCCGACGCTTCGGGCCGCGGACCGTGCGACGTCTGTCGGCCGGCGCGGGAGTACTGCTCGCGGCGCTTGCCCTTGTCGGCTGCCAGGGCCTGCCACGCGCCGAGCCGGTCTCCACACCGACCGACACCGCCCGCCTGTTCGAGGACCTGAAGGCATCGCCCGCGGTCCTGCAGGCCTTCCTGCGGGCAATGCCGAAGGGCGGCGACCTGCACAACCACCTTTCCGGCGCGATCTACGTCGAGAACTACCTGCAGTGGGCCATCGAGGACGGCCTCTGCGTGGACCGCGAGCGGCTCGTGCTGCTCGACTGCCCGCCCGCAGGCGCCAATCCGGACGACGCCGGCGATGCCGTGGCGCCCGTCGCCGATGCCGTCCGCGACCGCGGGTTCTACGGCCGCCTCGTCGACGCCCTCTCGACACGCAACTACCGCCTCTACGGCAGAAGCGGTCACGATCAGTTCTTCTCCACGTTCGCCGCCTTCGGAGCGGCGACGCGCGGACGCTCCGGAGAGATGCTCGCCGAGGCGATGCGCCGCGCCGGCGCCCAGAACCTCCTCTACCTCGAACTGATGGTGTCACCGGGCATGGGTGCCGCCGCCGGCCTTGCGGCAGACCTGGACTGGGACGACGACCTCGGGCGCCTTCGCACCAGACTCGACGACGCCAGCCTCGACGCCATCGCGGCGGCCGTCCGGTCGGGGCTGACCGAGGTCGAGGGGGAGGCGCGCGCCGCGCTGGGCTGCGGAACGCCTGCCCCGGACCCCGGCTGCGGCGTCACGGTGCGGCTGCTGGCGCAGGCGATCCGGACGCTTCCGGCACCCCAGGTGTTCGCCCAACTCGTGTTGGGGTTCCGGCTGGCCGAAGCGGACGACCGCATCGTCGGCATCAACCTGGTCGCGCCCGAGGACGATCCCGTCGCGCTGCGCGACTACACGCGCCACATGCGCGCCGTGGCGTTCGCCTCCCGGGAAGCGCCGAACGCCGGCATCGCGCTGCACGCCGGCGAACTGACGCTCGGCCTCGTACCGCCGGAAGCGCTGCGCTTCCACATCCGGGAGGCCGTCGAGATCGCCGGTGCGCACCGCATCGGACACGGCACCGACGTACTCTACGAGGACGATCCGCGGGGCCTCCTGGACCTGCTGGCGCGCCGGGACGTGCTCGTCGAGATCAACCTGACGTCCAGCGACGTCATCCTCGGGGTCACGGGCGACGCCCATCCCTTTCCCGTGTACCGCGCCGCCGGCGTCGCCACGGCGCTGTCCACCGACGACGAGGGCGTGTCGCGCATCGACCTGACGCACGAGTACCTGCGCGCCGTCCTGACGTACGACCTGTCCTGGGCGGATGTGGTGGAGCTGTCCCGGAACAGCCTGCGGTACGCCTTCCTGGCGGAGGCGGACAAGACGGCACTGCTCGGGGAACTCGACCGCCGCCTCGCGATCTTCGAGCGGGAGGCGGGAGCCTTTCAGGATCTCGTGCCGCCAGGCTCCGTCCCGGCGCGCAGGGCGTCGAAGTGATCGAGGTAGGCGCGGTACCGCTCCCGAATCTCGTCCACGTAGCGCACCGGCTCAGACCCCCGCACGTAGCCGTGCAGCGCCTGGCGCGCGTACTCCCGCTCGGAGAGGAGCAGCATGGCGTGCTCGACGTGATCGAACCAGCGCTCGGCGTCCCACCCCTTGATCGCGGCCAGCCGGCGCGCGTCCCGGACATGCCCTATGCCGGCGTTGTACGCGGCCAGCGCGAACCAGCGCTGCTCCGCGAGCGGTAGCGCCTCGAAGCGCTCCCGCGTCCAGGACAGGTACCGCACGCCGGCCTCGATGCCCCGGGCCGGGTCCGCCAGGGCATCGCTCTCGATCCCCACTTCCCGGGCCGTGCGCGGCAACACCTGCATCAGCCCCCGCGCCCCCGCGAAGGACACCTCGCCCGGATCGAACCCGCTCTCCTGGTACATCTGGGACACCACCAGCCGCCAGTCGAACCCGTGCTCGGCCACCGCCGCCTTGACCAGTTCGTCGAACGGCGAGAGCCGCTCCCCGTCGATGCGATGCTGGCGCTGGCGCTGCATGCGCCGGTCGTTGCGGAAGTACTTGTTGCGCAGCACGTTGTACTCGTAGCC
>JAPPHP010000249.1 GCA_028821035.1 Gammaproteobacteria bacterium
GCCGCCATCCGTTCATGTTCGCCGCTCCAGTGCCGCTCGCGGCCACGATCTACCTGATCTTCCACCCGCCCGAGGCGCTGCTCGACTCGCAGGCCAGCCTGTTCGTCTGGTTCATGGTCTTCACGGTGCTGATGAGGACCTTCACGACGCTCTTCGCCGTGCCGCACCTGGCGATGGGGGCGGAACTGTCCGACGACTACATCCAGCGGTCCAAGGTGATGAGCTACAACAACCTCTTCACCTTCTACGGCGGCTTCCTCATGCACTGCTTCGTGTGGTTCCTGGTGTTCGACCAGTTCTTCGGGAGCCAGGGGGGTCAGCTCCACCAGCCCGCCTACGAGCCCATCGTGTGGTTCTGCTGCGTCCTCGTCGTGGTCACGATCCTCGGTTGCGCCTGGTTCACCCGCGACCGGATTCCGACGCTGAAGCCTCCCCCGGCCGATGGCGTCGGGTTCTCGCCGCGCCGCCTCCTGCTCGACATGTGGGACGCGGTCCGGAACCGCCACTACCTGTTCCTGCTGCTCGGGCTCTTCTTCCTGTCCGTGATGATCGGCACGCACGAGACGCTCGCCATCTACATGGCGACCTTCTACTGGGAGCTCACGCCGCGGCAGATCGGCTGGCTGATCGCCAGCAGCGTGATCGGCTTCCACCTCGGGTTCGCCATGACCTCGGCCGCACACCGCCGCTTCGACAAGCGCTGGACGATCGTCGCGACCGCGGCGGGCGTCAGTTTCTTCTGGTCGCTCGCGGTGACGCTGCGCCTCTTCGATCTCGCGCCGGCGAACACGACGTGGACGCTGGTCGCATTCATCGTCGGCATCGGCTGCTTCTCTTCGGCCTGCGGCTCCATCCTGAACATCAGCGTCATGTCGGCGCTCGCCGACATCTCGGACGAGCACGAGTTGCGCACCGGGCGTCGCCAGGAAGGAATCTTCTACTCGGCGCGGACGTTCTTCGCGAAGACCACGAACGGCATCGGCCACGTCGTCGCGGGCGTGGCCCTCGACTACTACGTGATGCTGGAGTCGCATGCGAAACCGGGAGAGATCGCACCGGACGTGCTGTTTCGCCTGGGCATCGTCGACGGGCCGTTCGCCATGGTGGGGGGGCTCATCGCCGCGTGCGTGTCCGCCGGCTACCCCATCGACAAGCTTTCCCACGCCGCGGCCCGCGAGCCGCTCGCGGACCGGCGACGCGCCGCGGCCTAGCTGAAGTTGTGCCCCAAGGGGCCACGGCGCCCCAGGCGACGATATCCTGCGACGGGACCACCACGTCCGGCTCGGGGGGCACAGGGTGCGCGATGATGCGCCACTTGGCGTTGCGCTTCGGTGGATCGGCGGCGAGGCCGGGGTCGAGCGACTCCCGCTCGTGCAAGGTGGGCGGTCGCTGCGCGAGGGACTTGCCGAAGAAAGGCGGGAGCCGTGCGGTTGGTCCGCCCAGCCACTTGCGTCGTCAGTTCCGCGTCCTCACGAGCACATGGGGCGGCGGCAAGGCCAACTTGCCACGGCGTTGCGGCCGAGGACCCTTCGGTGTGGCAGCCGCCGGCTCGTCCGGATTGCTGCGCACGATGTCGAGTTCCGGCGCGTTCAGCCAGTAGCGCGTGTGCCGCCCGCTGCCGGTGCGGCGGAGCGCCTTCAGGGCGACGAGCTGCCCGAGGTCCCGCGTGGCGGTGGCGGACGACGCCCCGGTGATGGTTTGGTAGTTGCCCGCGCTCAGCCCACCCTCGAAGCCGCGGGGTTCTTCCCGGAACACGCGCTGCAACGCCGTCGACTGCCTCCGGTTCAGCTTGCCCTCCAGTCCCCCGAAGAGCCGCGCTTGGGCGGCGTGGCGGATGAGCCGCAACCGTGCCTGTTCCAATGCATCCAGGACGGTACGCGCGAACCACGTCTGCCAGCTGTTGGCGTCGAGCGAATGCCGGCAGCTCTCGAGGGCGCGGTAGTACGCACCGCGCTTGGCGTGGATCGTCTGCGACAGTGGGATGAGGCTCGGCCGGCCCAAACACTGGGCGACCGCCTTCTCCGCGAGCGCCCGCCCGATCCGGCCGTTGCCGTCCTCGAATGGATGGACGCACTCGAAATAGACATGCGCGGCCCCGGCGATGGCCAAGGCGTCGGCCTCGCTCGCCGATTGCGTGACGCTGTTGTACCAATCGACGAAGACCTCCATCTCGTCCGCGACCCGCGTGCCCGACGGCGCGACGTAGTTGAGCGTCGCACTCTGCATGCTGCCGCGGCGCACCGTGACGATCTGCGCCGGCTCGGGCCCGGCCCGGTACCGACCCAACTCGCGAATCGCCGGGCTTCCGGACATCAGCGTGAGATGCCAGTGCCATAGCATCTCGTGGCTGAGTGGCTCGTTGAAGGTCTGGTACACGCTCGCCATGAGCTTTGCGACGCCCAGTTCGGCGGCCGGGGCGTGGACAGCGGGTCGTAGCCCGAAGAAGTGGAGCAGCGATGCGCGTATGGAGTCGCGCTGGAGAGACTCTCCTTCAATGGCGGACGTCTCCAGGGCTTCGTCTGCGAGCCAGTCCAAATGGGCGTCGGCGAAGTCGTCGCCGACGAGGAAGGCGAGGGCACCCGATTGCCAGGCAGTGTCGGTGATGAAATGGGAGACGTGGCCCTGGAGCGCCGTGGGATCCCAGGTGAAGGTGGGCCAGTTTGGGAGTTCCCAGACCCAGGGTTTGGTTGCAGGCTGATTCATGGGTCCCCCATGTATCGATCATTTTGCGAAGTGATTTGATCTATATGGTAGCAGCGGTAGTGCTGCCTCGCTGACAAAGGGGTCCGCATGAGGCCGTAGAGCCAGACGATCGCGGCGACGTTCTGCTGTGGTTCAGGACTTCCCTCAGTACCGGAGGGTCGCCCGACCGGGGCGGTCGAGCGGCGTGGAGGATGATGCCGGTAGAAGCCACGAAGCCTTGGCCCAAGCCTGGCGTCGGCCGAGGGCGATTTGTCGCCCGTTTGGCCGAAGCCGTCGCCACCGCTTGCCGATAACGGCGCTAAGCGCGCACAATCGAAGGCGACTTACGTTCGAAGAGGAGGGGCGCAATGAAGACTGTCAGGGACGTGTTGCGCCACAAGCAGGGCGGCAACATCTATTCGATCGTGCCCATCGCCAGCGTCTACGAGGCCATCGAGATGATGGCGGACCGTCACGTGGGGGCGCTGCCGGTCCTGCAGGAAGGCAAGCTCGTCGGGATCGTGTCGGAGCGGGACTACGCCCGCAAGGTGATCCTGAAGGACAAGTCGTCGAAGCGCACGAAGGTCTCGGAGATCATGACCCGCGAGGTGGTCAGGGTTTCGTCGCGGGATCGCGTCGAGGCCTGCATCGAGAAGATGCAGACCCACCACATCCGCCACCTCGTGGTGGAGGACGCGGGGGTCGTGACGGGGATGCTGTCGCTCCGGGACCTCTTCAGCGAGATCATCGCGGAGCAGGCGGAGACCATCGACCACCTCGAGCACTACATCCGCGGGGAGCCGTAGGGCGCGCTGCCGGTTAGAGGCCCTGTGGGCCCGCGGGGATGGGCCTGCCACGAATGCCTATGGTTCGCTGCGGGTGACCTCGGGGATGCCGTCGAAGTCGCGGTCGTAACTCACGATTTCCGTCATCCCCAGGCGCTCCATGTGCGCGAGCGCCAGGGCGTCTTCGAAGTCCAGTGCCTCGTGTCGCGCGAAGAAGTCCAACGCCCGAAGGCAAACCAGCTTTTGCGGCAGCCGCACGCCTCTCAGGGCCAGGATGGGGTGCAGGCGGGACGCGATCTCCGCGTGGCCGAGCCGGTAGTGCCCGCGCCGCGACGAGAGGACGGAGGCTACTTCGGCGGCGACACTCTCCGTGGCGAACAGTTCTTCGTCGCCGCGCTGCACGCGCTGGAAGAGTTCATAGCAGGCCTGGGCTTTCGCCGGGTCGTCGCCGGTGAGGTACCGAAGCACGACGTTCGTGTCGAGGAGTCTCACCCTCGTTCATGCCTCCATGCCGCGAATCGTCCGCAGCGCTTTGGCCTCCTTGGCCTCCTCGAGGATCCGGTCGAAGTCCTCCGGCTGCGCGCTCGGTCCGATGGACCCGAAAACGGACTCCAGGGTGAACGCCGCGGGCCTCAGCCGCACCGTGTCGTTCTCGATGGTGAAAGCGACCTTGTCCCGCGGGCCGATGCCCAGAACGCGCCTCACCTGCGCGGGGATGGTGACCTGACTCCGCTGTGTGACGGTGGCCGTGAACTCGTTCATGGACGTCGCCGTTTGCAATGTACCCGCAGCATACCATTGGGGATGGCGGTAGGACATGGGTAGAGGCGTGTTGCAGTGCAGGCGCGGTTCCCGCGGACGTAGCGCGGCCCGCTACCGCCGTTTCGGCACCCGCACGTCGTGGTCCCAGATGCCGAGTTCGTTGACCGCGTAGACGTAGCGGTACTCCACCGGCTTGTTGCGCCGGTAGATATGGTTGTCGGTGTCGAGCAGCCAGGTGTTCTCCGCGTCGTAGCGCACCGCCACGACCCCGTGGTGCTCGCGGTACCGGCGGTCGTACACGACGACGACGCGCAGATCTTCCGGTGCGAAACCGAGACGCCGCAGGAGGAAGTACTTGGTGGTGGCGTAGTCCTCGCAGTCGCCGCCGCGCTCCATGAACTCCCAGAGCGTCTTCCAGTGCGAGATCCGCACGACCTTGCCGGCGTCGGTGTGCGTGGTCTTGCGGCGGTCGTAGCGGTGGGTCTTGCGGTTGACGTATCGGTTGACGAGCTGGATCTGCTTGTCGCGGGGCAGATCGACGCCCTTCTCGACGATGACGTGGAGCGCCCGGGCCCGCCTGGGGCAGGCGTCCCGATCGTCGATGCAGGCCTCGACGTTGGCGATCTGCGCCTGGTGCCGCTCGAGCATCTCGGACCACGGGGGCAAGGCGCCCGGAGGGCCAAGCATTTCTCCGGCGTCGAAGGGATAGGTCGCCGACGCCTGGTGCGCCACACAGATGAGCCACGCCGCGAGCGCGGGAATCCAGGGCCCGGCCCGGCGGACCGTCCTGGCGGGCGGTTCGTTGTCTGTGCGGGGCGGCGGGTTTAGCATGGCATGGCCATGTGGATCGTGCGGCGCATCATTGTAAAACAGCTGCCCGCCGCGGTCGTCGCGGCGGGGCACCGCCGGCGTCGCGGCCCGGCGCTCGGCCCTTCGCTTCGATGCCTGGCCGGTCTGCTCGCCGTCCTGGCGATCAGCGCTTGCCAGACGCTCCCGGACGACCCGGGCCGCGCGGAGATCAGCGAGGAACGCCTGCTCTCGGGCTTCGCGGTGTTCGGCGAAACCGTGTCGAGCGCCGAGGTTCCGGAAGTCGCGATTCTCGAGTCCACGGAAGCCATGCGCGCCTTCGTGGATCCGCGCATCCGGACCGGGGGCACGTCGGTGACCCGGGCCGCCCGGCTGCTGCGCAAGCTCGTCGAGAACGGCTACTTCGAGCGCGGCTACGAGCGGCATCTGACCCAGACCGCGGCGGACACCTTCGCGACCAAGGCCGGCAACTGCCTGTCCTTCACCAATCTCTTCGTCGCCCTCGCGCGCATGGCCCGTCTCGAGGCCCGCTACCAGGTCGTGGACGTGCCGCCGAGCTTCGATTCGGACCTCGGCCTGCTGTTTCGCAATACGCACATCAACGTGCTCGTGCCCAACGCCGACATCCGCGGGGCCGGACGCGGCGACCTGACCGTGGACTTCAACCGCGTCGATACCGAGGACTATCGGCGCCAGCTGGTCAGCGACCGGTACGCCGCGGGGCTCTTCTACAACAACCTGTCCGTCAACCATTGGCGGGGAGGAGACAACCGCAAGGCGTTCGCGTACCTCGCCAAGGCGCTGGAGATCTACTCCGGCAATCCGGACCTGTGGGTCAATCTGGGCGCCTTCTACTCGAAGCACGGCGCCTACGAGCATGCGCTGGCGGCGCACTACCGCGCGCTCAGGATCGACGGGCGCAGTCGTCCGGCCATGGCCGGTCTTGCCGCCGCCTACTCGGGCCTGGGCGACATGGCACTTTCCGACGCGTTCACGCGCCGCGTCGAGCACTACCGGCGGCGGAACCCCTACTACCACTACGCGCTGGCCCAGGTTGCCTACCAGGACGAGGACTACGTCGGCACGCTCGTGTCCCTCGACCTGGCACTGGACCTCAAGCGGGACGACCATCGCTTCCACTACCTGAGGAGCCTGGCCCAGTGGCAGCTCGGCGACCGGATGGAGGCGCGGGAGAGCCTCGTCCGCGCCGAGCGGTTCGCCAACCAGCAGCACACCAAGCGTCGCTACGCGCGGATGGCCGAAGCGATCGCCGCCAACGAAGTACCGGAGTCCGTGGCCGGGACTCCCTTGAGCGGCTCCTGATCGCGGCATCGTCGTGAAGCCCCGGCACGTTGAGGCAAGGCGGCCTGACGGGCGTAGTTCCATGCAAGCCTGCGACGTAGGAGTTTCGCGCCAGCGAAACTCCCAACGCGAGCGCAAGCTCGCGCAGGCTGCGTGTACGCGCTCGCGTTGTGCGTCGGCGTGTCCGGCGTCCCGCTCCATGCGGAAGGCGCGGAGCCGAATCTCAATGGCATCTGGCAGGCCCTCGGCAGCGCGCATTGGAACGTCGAGCCGACTTGGAATTGAAGAATTGGCTCGACCTTCGAGGCAATCGCCACGACAAGGCGACCTTGGCGAAGGCGGCCATGGCGCTGGCGAACCACGGGGGCGGCTCCATCCTGCTGGGATTCGAGGACGGTCCCGACGGCGTGATGGAGGCAGGCAATCGTACCGCCAGATGTGGGGCCCGCTTCCCCCGCGGGCACTACAGCTTGGGAAAGTCCTGTTGGGTCGGGGGGTAATGGCTAATGGTGGTACTGCTGGCACTGCTAGTGACTCTGTGGTATTAAAGCCGTGGGCTGCCGCTGCATCTGGACGAGTTGGCGGGCGATGCGGGTTGGTTCATTTTGGGCAGTCCGAGCGAGGTGTACCGTGGTCGGCATGGGGGGGGGGGGGGGGGGGGGGGGGGGGGGGGGGGGGGGGGGGGGGGGG
>JAPPHP010000404.1 GCA_028821035.1 Gammaproteobacteria bacterium
TTCACGGGGCTCACGCCCCAAAAGTAAACTGTCCACTAAAGCGGGGTAGGTCCACTGGATCCGTCTGGAGGAGTTGGGGGGCTGCGCTGCGGTGGGCGCGCAATCGCGATTTTCTCGACGAGTCCATCCGCAGGGGCCGGTTCCTGGCGACGACGCCTCCGCTCTTGGCTCGGCCGGGCAGCACGTATCTTCGAGAGGTAGGTTGCCTGCACAGCCAAGGCTATCCGATGGCGCCGAGCCATCGTATGGAACTCCTGTGAGGAGTTGCCGGTCATGACTTTCCTCAAGCACGGCTGGGACGCTCTCGCGGCGGCTCTCCCGAAGACGCGATGGCAGCTACTCGATAGCGGTGGCGAGGCGTTGGAGGACGATCCCTTCAACGGGTGGATGGTGGTGACCGACCGAAAGCTTACCTTGCGGCTTGTCCGAGACCATGGGCTGGATCACGTGGACGTGCAGTGCCTGGAAGAAGACGGCGGCTCGCGCTGGGTATCCCTGGAGATCCTCTCCGTGGCCGCGGGGTTGAAGACCCCGGAGCAATACGCTCACGCATACGCGGCGAGTCTGCGCGCGTTTGAAAGGGAGGATGGGGAGATGCCGCAGAGCGCCGTGATGATCGAGGAGCCCCTGGCGTTCGTG
Organism: Gammaproteobacteria bacterium; assembly: GCA_028821035.1. Classification (GTDB taxonomy): domain Bacteria; phylum Pseudomonadota; class Gammaproteobacteria; order Pseudomonadales; family Azotimanducaceae; genus VXNE01. Next base: position 640 of record JAPPHP010000404.1, read on the forward strand.
GCGGAAGCCGGGGCTCGGTTGGTCGAGGCCGCCCGGGCGCCGCGAGCGCTCATTGGCGCGGAACTGGAGACCCGCCGGTGTACGCGCCAGACCTTCGAGCGGGCGCAGCCTGCGCCGCGTCGGCCAGACTCGCCCGGCCCGCGCCCTTGAAGCGCGAGCTTAGCTACGAGAAGGGTACGGCTCGCGCTCCCTGTTCCTGGGCGACGGCTGATCCTGCAAGTCATAGAGGCTCGCGGCCGGAGCGTTATGGACGAACACACAAGCAGGGACTGCCGTAGGGCCGGGTTGAGAAGGCGTGCTCGGGGTCCGCGGCCAAACCGCGCCGTCCGACAGCGGGAGCTGAGCCGTGTCGGCAGGAGTAGCAGTGCCCGGTTCAGACGATGCGCGAACCGGTCTTTCCCCAGTACTCGTCCTTCAGCAGCCGCTTGTAGAGCTTGCCCGTCGGCAGCCGCGGCAGTTCGTCGCGGAAGTCGACGCTCTTCGGGCACTTGTAGTGGGCGATGTGCTCGCGGGCGTACGCCATGAGTTCCGCCGCGAGGGCCGGGCCCGGTTCCGCGCCGGGGGCGGGCTGCACGACGGCCTTCACCGCTTCGCCCATTTCGTCGTCCGGCACCCCGATGACCGCCACGTCCATGACCTTGGCGTGCACCACCATGGCGTCCTCGATCTCCTGCGGATAGATGTTCACGCCGCCCGAGATGATCATGTAGGTGGCCCGGTCGGTGAGATAGAGGAAGCCGTCCTCGTCCACGTAGCCGACGTCGCCGAGGGCGCTCCAGTTGGCGTGTTCTGGGTGCTGCGCCTCCTTCGTCTTCTCCGGGTCGTCCAGGTACTCGAACGGCAACGCCGGCAACTCGAAGTAGACGATCCCCGGCTCCCCCGCAGGGAGTTCCCGGCCGTCCTCGTCGCAGATGTGGATGACGCCGAGGACGGGTTTCCCGACAGTCCCCCGGTGCTCGAACCACTCGTCGGGACCGGTGTGGGTGAACCCGTTGATCTCGGTCCCCGCGTAGTACTCGTAGAGGATCCTGCCCCACCACTCGAACATCTGCTCCTTCACCTTCGGCGGGCACGGCGCCGCGGCGTGGATGGCGACCTTGTGGGAGGACAGGTCATACCCGGCGCGCTCCGACTCCTCGAGCTTGAGCATGCGGGTGAACATGGTCGGCACCCACTGGCTGTGCGTCACCCGGTGTTCCTCGATGGCGGCGAGCGCATGGACCGGGTCGAAGCGCGGCATGATGACGGCCGTGCCGCCGAGCGACTGCACCCCGGTGCAGAAGGCGAGCGGCGCCGAGTGATACAGCGGCGCCGGCGAGAGGTAGACGCTCTGCGCGTCGAAGCCCCAGAGCATGCTCTGCAGCGTGCCCACGAGGTTGGCGTCGTCCTCGATGGAAGCCTCCGGCAACGCGCGCAGGATGCCCTTTGGCCGGCCGGTGGTACCGGAGCTGTAAAGCATGAACGTCCCCGCCGGCTGTTCCGCGAGGGGCTCCGTCGGATGGGTGCCGATGGCGGTCTCGAAGTCCTCCCACCCGTCGATGGCGCCGTCGAGCATGAGCCAGGTGTGACAGTCGGGGGCGTACTTCGGGATGTTCCGGGCGACGTCCGCGCGGGCGCGGCTCGCGACCAGTACCTGCGACCTGGAGTTCTCGACGATGTAACCGGCCTCCTCGTCGGTGAGGTAGCGGTTCACCGTCGTGAGGTACAGGCCCGAGCGCAGCGCGGCCCACACCGCGTCGAACCAGGCGATGTGGTTCTCGGCGAAGATCGAGATGTGGTCCCCGCGCCGGAGGCCCCGGTCGTACAGCAGTTGCGCGAGTTGGTTGGAGCGGTCGTTCAGCTCACGGTAGGTGCGGGTGGCGCCGGTGGCGCTGTTGATGACGGCGGCTTTGTCGGGAGACAGTTCGGCCCATTTGCCTGGATACATGGTCGGCCCTGGAGGTTGGGAAGCGGGAACGGGCGAGTGTACAGGGGGTGATTTGCCGATTACATCAACGGGTGATTTGTCGAAGTATCAGCGGGCCATTTGTCGAAACACCGACGGGTGGCCGTTATCCGCAACCGGGAGCCTCAGTCGAGGCCGAGCACCCGGCGGAGCTTCTCCGTGTCGGCGTCGAGCACCGTGCCGAGGTTGAGCTCCTCGAGGTGCCACAGGACGGCCTCGAGCCGTTCCCTGCCGATGTCCGTGCGGGCGGCTTCGCGTGGCGTCTGGTCCTTGAGTTCCGGAAGCGGCTCGTCGGGCCATCGCTCCCAGTGCGCCTCGGCGATGTCCTCGAGCAGGCCAGCCGCGGTCTCGGCATCCATTTCGTCATCGCCCTCGGGGTCCTCCGGAAACGTCCAGTCCGGTAGGTCCCCCAGATCGTCCACCACCTCCGTGTCACGGAGAGCCGCCCGGTCTCCGAGGCGTGCCTCGCACTCGCGCTGGAAGGCGTCGACCCGGCGCGCGGAGTCCGCGAACACCTCCATGCGGGGACCGTCGATCCGGATCTGCCCCAAGGTCGTGTCGGCCCAGACGTCCTTCCGGGTGGCGCCTTCCTGCGCCCACGGGAACGAGACGGTCACGAGCTTCCCCGTGTCGTCGGTCTGGCGCGGCTGGTCGCGGTCCAGGCCCCTCGCCAGGGGCAGGAGGGCGTCGCTGGCCTCCTGGGGCGTGCACCGCAGGTCGTAGTGCAGCAGCGTGAGCTGGACGGGATCGCCGTCCGCGTTCTCGATGAGCGGCGGCTCCGGATCGAGGAGTGCCTCCTGCAGGTCGAAGTAGAGGGCGCGTAGCTCTGCCCCGCGGCCGGCAAGCGCCTCGGCCGGGGCATCGGGCTCGATTCCCCACTCCTCGCGCAGGTCGATTACGTGCTCGGCCCAGGCGGGCGGCAGGATGTACGGGGCGCAGCCGAGCAGGATCGAGTCGCCGTCGAGGGTGACCACCTGCGCGTAGAGGATCGCTCCCCTGGGGAACGCCTCCGCATCGACCTGCTCGTGCACCTCGTAGTCCCGCCGGCGGAGCATGTCCCGCAACGTCACGGTGCGCCCCGGCTCCAGCCCGCGGACCATGTAGAAGCTGAACGGCTGCGCGCAGGCGGCCTCGATGAACCGCCTCGTCAGGGCGTCGGTCCGGGCCCGGCGATGCTCGAGGTAATGCAGTGCGATCGGCGTCTGGGGACGACTGTCCTCCGGGTCGAGGCCGGCCGTCTCGGGGATCCAGGAATAGGGGCACCAGGCCGAGAAGGTGTCGAACTCGACCGGCAGGTCGTCCTCATCGAGAGCGTCCGCGAAGAGCCCGTCTTCGTCGAACGGCGTTTCGTCTCCCAGCGTGAAGTCGAACCAGGCGTCGGCCAGCCAGCCCGGGCCGTAGTACCGCTCGGCATGGGTGGCGAGACGCCCGCTCAGTTTCTCCGCCAGGCGCTCCATGCGCCGCCATCCGGGCGACGCACGGCGGGTCTGGTCCCGCAGCATGCAGCAGCGCTTGTATTTCTTCCCGCTCCCGCAGGGGCAGGGGTCGTTTCTGCCGGTTTTCATGGGTGTCTCGGTGGGGAACGACGGCTGGGCTAATCGCCCACCGCGGCCGCCCCCATCGCGCGCATGGCCTCGTCCGTGGTGAGGAACACCTCACCCGACAACTCCTCCGACAGACCCGCTGTCCCGAACTGGTCCTGCACAGGGCCCTTGACCTCCGACAGGTGCAGCGCCACGTCCCGTGCCTCGAGCCGGTGGTTCATGCGGCGCAGCATTTCGAGGCCCGAGTTGTCGATGAAGTTGATGGCGCTGCACACGAGCACCAGATGACGTGCCTCCGGGTGGCGGTTGAGGATTTCCAGCAAGCGGTCCTCGATGTCGTGGGCGTTGGCGAAGTGAAGGTTCTCGTCGACGCGTACGGCGACGGCGTGGGGCATGGTCTCCGTGTCGTAGCGCGCAACGTTGCGGAAGTGGGTCGAGCCCCCGATCCTGCCGACAACGGCGATGTGCGGCCGGCTCGATTGCCGGAGGAAGAGCGCCACCGCCGCTCCCGCACCGAGCAGCAGGCCGCCTTCGACGCCGAGGATCAAGACGCCGAAGAGGGTGAGGAGATGCACCGCGACATCGGCCCGGTAGAAGTGCCAGTGCTCGCGCAGCGTGGAAAAGTCGATGAGGTTGACGACCGAGACGATGACGATGGCTGCGAGCGTGGCGTGGGGCAGGTAGCGGAACAACGGCGTGAGCCACAGCAGGGTTACGATGATCCCGGCGACGCACACGAGCATGCTGACCGGGGTGCGGGCTCCGGCGGAATGGTTGATGCTCGACTTGGTGAAGCTGCCGGCCACCGGATACGCTCCCGTCAACGCCGCCCCGAGGTTCGACGCGCCGAGCGCCAGCAGTTCCTGGGGCGCGTCCACGCGCTCGCGCTGGCGCGTGGCGAGGGTGGACGCGATCGAGTAGGTCTCGACGAACGCGACGAGCGCGATGATCGTCGCCGCGGGGGCGAGGTCGATCCAGAGGGCCGGGTCGAGGGGCGGCAGGGTCAGGCCCGGTAGTCCGCTTGGCACGAACCCCACCGCGGCGACGTCGAGGTCGAACAGGAAGACGCAGAGGGTCGCCACGATGGCGACGAGCATCGGCCCCGTCCGCGTCATGGGATGGTCGGGCTTGCCCCCGAAGGGCAGGCTGCCGAAGCGCCGCACCGCCCACACGCCGAGGATGCTCGCGCCGCCGATGGCGAGCGCTACGGGCGAGAGGTCCGCGGCCGCCTGGACGAGCCGCGAAAGCTGCTCGTAGGGGTTCCCGCGGGTGTCGATGGCGAGCCCGGCGAACGCCGGCAACTGGCTGATGATGATGAGGATGGCGGCCCCGTTCACGAAACCCGCGATCACCGGGTGACTCAGCAGATTGACGATGCCGCCCATCTGCAGGACGCGCAGCAGCCAGAGCATCGCGCAGACCTCGAGGCACAGAATGGAGGTGATCGAAAGGTAGGCGTCGGAGTACGCGGGAGCGTACTCGCCGACGGTGGCGGCGACCATCAGGGCCGCTATGGCCACGGGACCGACCACCAGTTGCCGGGTGGAGCCGAGCACGGCGTGGATCGCCATCGGCGCGAGACAGGCGTAGAGGCCCGCCTGGGCGGGCAGGCCGGCGAGATACGCGTAGGCGACCGCCTGGGGCACCGTGACCACGCCGAGGACCAGTCCGGCAACGAGGTCGTGGTGGAAGTCGTCGCGTCGATAGCTGGGGAGGACCGCGAGGATCGGCACGAACCGCGTGATGGAGCGGCGGGTTGCGAGCGCGCCAAAGGCCTCCGCGTCCCGGCGGGGACCTTCCGCCGGCGCGCTCGCGCGGCTACGCGCCGGCGACCGAAGGCGACGTGCCCAGTCCTTGACACCCGTGAACATGGGGCGCAACTCTATCAGTCCGCGCCGCGACGCGGCGCGGGACGCCCACTGGGAGGGCAACACGAGGGCAGAAACGGAGGTAGGAATGGACACGCAAGCCGCGGTCGCGTTCGAGGCGGGTCAGCCGCTATCCATGGAGACGGTGCAGCTCGACGGCCCCCGGGCCGGCGAGGTCATGGTCGAGATCCGGGCGACCGGGATCTGCCACACCGACGCCTACACGCTGTCGGGTTCGGACCCGGAGGGCCTGTTCCCCGCGATCATGGGGCACGAGGGCGCGGGCGTCGTGGTCGAGGTCGGCGAGGGCGTCACGAGCCTCGCGGTGGGCGACCACGTGATCCCGCTCTACACGCCGGAGTGCCGCCAGTGCAAGTTCTGCCTCTCCGGCAAGACCAACCTCTGCGGCGCCATCCGCGAGACGCAGGGCCAGGGGCTCATGCCGGACGGGTCGTCGCGGTTCTCGCTGAACGGCGAGACGATCTTCCACTACATGGGGACCTCCACGTTCTCGAACTACACGGTGCTGCCCGAGATCGCCGTCGCGAAGATCCGCGAGGACGCCCCCTTCGACAAGGTCTGCTATATCGGCTGCGGCGTGACGACGGGCCTCGGCGCCGTCATGAACACCGCGAAGGTCGAACCCGGGTCGAACGTCGCCGTCTTCGGGCTCGGCGGCATCGGCCTGAACGTCATCCAGGGCGCGCGCCTCGTCGGCGCGGACCGCATCATCGGCGTCGACGTCAACCCGGACAAGCGGGGGCTGGCCGAGCAGTTCGGCATGACGGATTTCATCAACCCGGCCGAAGTGAACGACCCGGTCGCCGCGATCGTGGACCTGACCGACGGCGGCGTCGACTACTCCTTCGAGTGCATCGGCAACGTCGAGGTGATGCGCCAGGCCCTCGAGTGCTGCCACAAGGGCTGGGGCGAGAGCATCATCATCGGCGTC
>JAPPHP010000233.1 GCA_028821035.1 Gammaproteobacteria bacterium
GCAGGAAGTGCAACCCGGGCGCGTTCGCGCGCTCGCCGAGCGCCGCGGTCTCCGGAATGAGGGTCAGTCCCTCATCACCGGCGACGAGTTGGGCGAGCGTTCCGAGGGAGGCGGCGCCGCGCCGTACTTCGCCCGGGCGCGATACGCCGCAGGCGCCGAGCACCTGGTCTCCCAGGCAATGCCCTTCGGCCAGCGCGAGCAGGGGGCCGATGTCGGATTGCGCGGCGTCGGCGGGACGTGGGACCTCGCCGAGGGCGCGGAACGCGGCGAGCCGGTTGCCAGAGCCCGCGAGCAGGAAGCGGTCCTCGAACAGTTCGCGCTCGGAGAGTTCGAGCAGCCCGACCGGCACCGACAGGATCGCGGCGTCCAGGCGGGCGGCGAGCAGGTCGGACACGAGATCCGGGCTCGAACCCTCGCGGACGTCGATCTCGACGCGGTGCGGGGCCGCGTGGAGGCGTTCGAGGAGCCCGCCGAGCAGGTATGCCGAGAGCGTCGAGACGATGCCGACGACCATCTGCAGGGGTCCCGCCTCGTGGCGCTTGCCCATCGTCTCGAGCACCAGTACCTCGTCCAGGATCCGCTGCGTCTGCTCGTGGGCCTGGCGCCCCAGCCGGGTCAGGCGGATGCCCTGCTTGTCGCGTTCGAGCAGCCGCGCCGCGAACGCGTCCTCGAGTTCGCGAATCTGGAACGACAGCGCCGGCTGCGAGACGTGAACGCGCTCGGCGGCACGGCTGAAGGAGCCGTGCTCGACCACGGCCTGGAAGTACCGGAGCTGGCGCAACGTCACTGGCATGGTCGCCCTTCCTGGCCCCGGGCGACCCGTTGGTGGGGTTCCGACGATCGTCGGGCAGGGCCGGGGAACGGCGACGGACCTTACCACAGGGACGTAGTAGGCTTGGCCGCCGCAACCCTTTCCACCGGACGGCCCATGCCCCTTCAGTCCAGGCGAAGACGTGCGGCAATTGCCCTGGTCGTGGCCGCGGCGCTCCCCTGGAGCGTTGGGGCGGAGCCGGGCGTGGTCGAGGAAATCGTCGTCACGGCGCCATCGACCGGGAGCCGCATCGACCGGCAGGGCGACTCGCCGTCGCCGCTGTCGCACTACGACCGGGAGACGCTCGACACGGCCGGTCTCAAGGACCTCCGCGACCTGGTGGGCGTGCTGGCCATCAACGCCGGCGCGGAGAACAACTCGGACAACCTGACGCAGAACTACACGGTCGGGACCGCCAACGTCAACCTGCGCGGGCTGGGCGTGGCGTCGACGCTGGTCCTGCTGAACGGCCGCCGGCAGGTGCTCTCGGCGGTCCAGACGGACGATGGTTCGAGTTTCGTGGACCTTGCGGCCCTGGTGCCGATGCTGGCCGTGGAACGGGTCGAGATCCTGAAGGACGGGGCGGCCGCGATCTATGGTTCGGAGGCCGTGGCGGGGGTCGCGAACTTCATCACCCGGCAGGGCTTGGAGGGCGTAGAGGTGCAGGCGGAGTACCGTGGACGCACCGGCGACGGGTCCCAGGAGGACTTCTCCCTGGATGCCGTCGCCGGGGGTACGTTGGGCGCCGACGGCACGTTCCTGCTGGCGGGGAGCCATCTCGACCGCACGAGCCTCCTGCTGGCCGAAGTGGACTGGCTGCATCCCGCGACGAGCGGCTTCGGCAATCCCGGGAGCTTCCACGTACCGTCTCTCGGGCGCACGCTGGCGGACCCGGGCTGCGCGGAGTACGAGGGTCTGCGGCAGGAGCTGGCGGGTGGGAGCGCGATCTGCCGTTTCGACTACGCGCCACAGATCACGGTCACGCCGAACGAGCGCCGCACGCAGCTCTTCGGCCGGCTGGACTTGTCGGCGGGAGGCATCGGGGATGCGTGGGCCGAGTTCGGCTATGCGCGCAACGACATCAGCCGCGACGTGTCGCCGAGCTTCCCCGTGCTCAATACGCCCGTCGTCCCTGCCTATCATCCCGCCAACCCGTACGGGGAGGAAGTGCGCTTCCAGGGGCGTCCGTATGGCTATGGCAATCCCCCGGAGATCAACTACTACGAGCACGAGACGCTGCGGGTCGCGCTCGGCCTCGAAGGGCGTTTCTCGGAGACGGTCTCGTGGGACGTCGCACTGATCGGGGCGCGGAACGACGCGTTCCTCAACCCGCGCGACGTGGTCACCGCCAACTTTCAGGCCGCGCTCAAGGGGTTTGGGGGCGACGGATGCGGTGCTGGACCGGACGGTCCGCCGGAAGCGGCCGGTCGGTCGGGTTGCCTGTTCTTCAATCCCTGGAGCTCGACGTTCGCCGCCGGGCCGGACGATCCGCTCTACAACGCCGCGGAGCTGCGTCGATTCATCATCGGCGACTATCTCGGCGACGGCGAGTCCCGGCTGACGACGTTCGAGGCGCACGTGACCGGCTTCCTGCCGGGGTATCGGGGGGGCTTCGCGGTCGGCGTGCAGTACCGCGACCAGAGCCTCGACTATTCGTACGACCCGGTGACGCGCGGGGACGGGTTCGCCTTCCTGATCGGCAATCCCGACTTCTCCGCCGAGGACGACGTGTCCGCGGCCTACGGGGAACTGTGGCTGCCGGTGGGAGAACGGCTGGAGGTCACTGGGGCGGTGCGTTACGAGGATTACGGAGGCGGCGTCGGCGACACGCTCGACCCCAAGGTCACGGTCCTCTATCGGGCGAACGAGGCATGGACGCTGCGGAGTTCCTTCAGCACGTCGTTCCGGGCCCCGTCCCCGCTGCAGACGCGGGGTGCGCAGACGAACTTCACCAACATCGTCGACCACGACGGCTCGCGCACGTTCGCGGGCCGGCGGACGCGGGGCGATCCGACCCTCGAGCCGGAAGTGTCGCGGGCGTTCAACGTCGGCGTCACCTGGCGCCCCGGGACGGCTTGGTCACTCAACGCGGACGCGTGGGACTACACGTTCCGCGACGTGCTCCGCAAGGACAACGCCCAGGCGATCGTCAACGCCGACCCGTACGACCCGCGCATCGAGCGGACCGCGGCCGGCACGATCTCCATCGTCAACGTGGCCTTCATCAACGCGGACCGGATCGAGACGGCGGGCGTGGACGTCTCGGCGCAGTGGCAGGTGGACACACACCGCGGCGAGGTGACGGGCTGGGCCGAAGTGACCTGGCTCGGGCGCTACGACGTGACGAACGCCGGGGTCGAAGTCGACGGCCTCGGGAGGCTCAACCGCGCCAACGTCGGCGCGCCGAACCAGCGGGTCAGGGCCGCGGCCGGTGTCTCCTGGCTGCGTGGGGACTGGCGCGCCACGGCGCTGGTACGCCACGTGGGGGGTTACGAGGACGACGCGGGCGGCGACATCGAGCGCTTCACGACGCTGGACGTGAACGTGCGCCGGACCTTCGACCGTCTTCGGTGGGGCGGCGGGGAGACCTGGGTCTCGCTCGGTATCGCCAACCTGTTCGACGAGGACCCGCCGTACGTGAACATCGCCGGCAGCTACGACCCGCGCTCGGCGGACCCCCGCGGGCGGCGTTTGTTCGTGTCCGTGGGTTGGCGGGGCTGACGGTCGCGGTTGGCGCGTCCTGGGGCGCGTTGCACCGCAGAGTTCCCGGAGGCCATTTGGCTGCCGGCGACCCCGGGGTTGCCAGGCCCGTCGACTGAGGAAACGGAACGATGAACGAACAACAACAGCGTACCCGGCTCGTCCGGTTTCTCGACCGCATCGAGGTGCTCGGCAACAAGCTGCCCGATCCGGCCGTGTTGTTCCTGCTGCTCCTGATCGCAGTCTGGGTGTTCTCCGCCCTGCTCGCCCCGTTCAGCTTTTCCCACATCGATCCGCGTACCGGCAGCGCCCTCTTGATCCACAATCTGGCCACTCCCGACCAACTCGCACACTTTCTGTCCCGGATGGTGCCGACCTTCGTGGGCTTTCATCCGCTGGGCGTCGTGCTGCTGGCGATGCTCGGCATCGGCGTGGCCGACTACACAGGCTTCATCCGCACCGGTCTGAAAGCGCTGATGAACGTCACTTCCCGGGCAATCGTCACGCCGATGCTGCTGCTGATCGCCATCATCAGCCACAGCGCCGTGGATGCCGGCTACGTGCTGGTGATTCCCCTCGGCGCCGTCATCTTTCAGGCGGCCGGCCGGCATCCGCTTGCGGGGATCGCAGCCGCCTTCGCGGGCGTATCGGGCGGCTTCAGCGCCAACTTCGTGCCTTCGGCCCTCGACCCATTGCTGCAGGGGATCACCCAGGCGGGGGCACAGATCATCGATCCGGACATGGTGCTGAACCCGCTCAACAACTGGTTCTTCACGTCCGCATCCACGCTGCTGATCGTCGGCCTGGGCTGGTACCTGACCGACCGGATCATCGAGCCGCGCCTGTCGGGTACGGCGCTGGACGGCGACCTGGCCGAAGTGCCGCAACTTGAGCCCCTGACGACGGACGAGCGCAGGGGCCTGACCGCGAGCCTTCTTGCGATGGGCCTGGCGCTGCTTGCCCTGTTCCTCAGCGCGTTGCCCGAGGGTTCCGCCTGGCGCTCGCCGGACGGCGAACTCACGGCGGGTTCCGCGCCGTTGATGCGCAGCATCGTTCCCCTGATATTCCTGATCTTCCTGCTGCCCGGCATCGTCTTCGGCTACGCCGCGAAAACCGTTACCGGGCACCGCGACATCATCGCCGGCATGACCCAGGCGATGAGCGGGCTCGCCTACTACCTGGTCATGGCGTTTTTCGCATCACTGTTCATCGCCGAGTTCGGGCGCTCGAACCTGGGCGCGCTGCTGGCGTTGGAGGGCGCGGCTTTGCTGAAAGCCGCGGCGTTGCCGGCGTTCATTACCGTGGTGGGCGCCATCGTCATTACCGGGGTGGTCAACCTGTTCGTCGGTTCCGCCTCGGCCAAGTGGGCGCTGCTCGCGCCGATCCTCGTGCCCATGCTGATGCAGCTCGGCATCTCGCCGGACCTGACCCAGGCCGCCTACCGGGTGGGCGATTCCTCGACCAACATCATCACGCCGCTCATGCCGTACTTCCCGCTGGTGGTGGTTTTCTGCCAGCGCTACGTCAAGGACTCGGGAATCGGCACGGTGCTGTCGATGATGCTGCCCTACGCGGTCGCGTTCCTGGTGGTGTGGACGCTGTTTCTGCTGGCGTACTGGGCCGTGGGACTGCCGCTCGGCTTGCAGGCGAGTTACGCCTATTAGCCGATAGCCTCCGACCGGGACGGGCTTGCATCCTTGCCGGGGCTTGCATGACTCCGGCACGGGCGGGGACGAGCCCCGCCCTACATCCGCCCGATCGCCGGATACCCCGCTGCCTCCCACGCGCGCCGCTCGGGCCCGTTGAAGTCCCGGGCGACCTCCTGGCGGGCGCCGAGGAGCATCGTGTTCCGCTCGGCGCCGTACTCCGGCCAGCGGCCGACGCCCGCTCCGTTCGGGTCGCCCGTGCGCGCGAAGTTGAGCCATGCGTCCTGGCAGAACGCCGCCAGTGCGTCGGCGTTCGGACCTTCGCCGTGGTGCGCGCGCGAGTTCGTCGCGTCGATCGTGCCGAAGACGAAGCCTGACTCGATGCCGTGGTACGCGCCGAAGGCGCCGTCGCGCCAGGGCGACTCCCAGGTGACCACGTAGTGGAAGACGCGGCCGGGGTGGGGCGTCTGCGCTTCCGCCGCGAGCACCCCCTGCATCCAGAAGTTCCGGTCCCCCTCCAGAACGAGGTACAGGTCCCCCGGGTCGACGGACAGGCCCTTGGCCGTCCGCGCGTCCCGGTAGGCCCCCGCCAGGGCTTCGATATCCGGGGTCAGGTCGCGCCCCTCGATGCGTCCGTATTCGGCGGCCGCCGCCGCGACCACGGTGGCGTGGTCCATGTCCTCGAGGCCCTCGAAGGTCTCCCCGTAGGGCTTGTACTCGTCGAGCGTCGAGCCGACCAGGATGTCGATGCCGGCTGCGGCGCCGTCCCGGACCGCGTCGATGGGCGGACGCGGGATCACCCTGCCGTCGACGATCGGCTCGAAGGGCGTGAGGCCGAGTTCCGGGTTGGCGGTCGCGGGACTGGACATGCGTGCCTCGATCTCGAGCAGCCGCTCGGTGGACAGTGCGCGCATGGCCGCCGGGTCTTCCGGCGAGACGCCCGCGGACTCGAGCACGAACGCCGCGATCCGGTCGGCGAGATTCGCGGGCTGCACGGTCTGGCAGGCGCCGCTCTGCAGAATGCCCCGGTGGAAGAGCCCCTTCGCGGCCGGCATGCCGAGCAGCATGCCGATGCTGATGGCGCCGGCGGACTGGCCGAAGACGGTGACGTTGCCCGGGTCTCCGCCGAAGCGCGCGATGTTGTCGCGCACCCATTCCAGCGCCGCGACCTGGTCGAGCAGTCCCTCGTTGCCGGTCGCGGGAATCGCGCCGCCCGTGATGCCCTCGAGCCGCAGGAAGCCGAAGTTGGCCATCCGGTAGTTCAGGCTCACGATCACGACGTCCCCGCGCGCGACGAGGAAGCGGGGGTCGTTCAGGGGCATCGTGCCCGCGCCCATCACGAAGCCGCCGCCGTGTATCCACACCATCACGGGGCGCCGCGCCTCGTCGAGGCCAGGGGTGCACACGTTGAGATACAGGCAGTCCTCGCTGCGGTCGCCGTCGACGCGCTCGAGGTGCTCGGCCGTGGAGATGACGATGGGGTTTTGCGGACACGCCGGCCCGAAGGTCGTCACGTCGCGCACGTGGCGCCACGGCGTGACGGGCTGCGGCGGCAGCCAGCGCAGGTCGCCGACCGGAGGCGCCGCGAAAGGAATTCCGCGGAAGAAGTGGAGGCCGTCCTCGACGACGCCGGCGATGGGACCGTGCGTGGTCTCCACGGTGGAACCCGTCATGACGTGGCCT
>JAPPHP010000211.1:0-1772 GCA_028821035.1 Gammaproteobacteria bacterium
CCCATGGCCAACTTCACCTACATCGTGGGTTCGCGGACCACCCGCGAGGTGGCGATCGTGGACCCGGCCTGGGACATCGACGGGCTGCTCGCGCATCTCGCCGAACGCGACTACACGCTGACCGCCGCGCTCGCGACGCACTACCACCCGGACCACATCGGCGGCGGCATCCGCGGGCACAACATCGCGGGCGTCGCGGAACTCATGGAGAAGAGCCCGGTCAAGGTGTACGCCCACCGGCACGAGGCGGACGGCGTGAAGAAGGTGACGGGCCTCTCGGATTCGGACCTCGTCCGCGTCGATTCGGGCGACACGGTCAAGCTCGGCGAGATCGAGGTCGAGTTCCTGCACACCCCCGGCCACACGCCGGGCTCGCAGTGCTTCCGCATCCGCAACACGCTCGTGTCGGGCGACACGCTCTTCGTCGACGGCTGCGGCCGCGTCGACCTGCCGGGCTCCGACTCGGAGCAGATGTACCACAGCCTGCAGAAGCTCAAGGCGCTGCCGGACGACACCCTGCTGCTGCCCGGCCACAACTACAGCGCGGTGCCGAACGCCACCATGGGCGACACGAAGAAGATGAACGCCTATCTGAACGTGGGCGACCTGCCGACCTGGCAGCAGATCATGGGGTAACGGCGGGTCGCGGCAACCCTCCCCTTACGAGGGCAGGAGGTGCGCGACCGCATCGCGTTCGGCTTTCAGTTCCTCCTCCGTCGCGCGCATCCTGGCGCGGCTGAAGTCGTTCACCGCGATGTCCGGCAGGATGGTCCATGACCCGCCGCCGCAGGTGACGGGATAGGAGTAGATGAGCCCCGGTTCGACGCCGTACGAACCGTCGGAGTACACCCCCATGCTCACGACCGCGTCGGTGCCGAGCATCCAGTCGCGTACGTGATCGATGGCTGCGTTCGCGGCGGAGGCGGCGCTCGATGCGCCGCGCGCGGCGATGATCGCGGCACCCCGCTGCTGCACGCTCGGGATGAAGTCGTCCGCGTACCACGCCATGTCCACCAGGTCCATCGCGGGGGTGCCGTCGACCGTGGCGGCGTGAATGTCGGGATACTGCGTGGCCGAGTGGTTGCCCCAGATCGCGAGCCCGCGGACCGACGACACGGCGCGGCCGGTCCGGGCCGCGAGTTGCGCCATCGCCCGATTGTGGTCCAGCCGGGTCATGGCCGTGAAGTTGCCGGGATCGAGGTCCGGCGCATTGCGTTGCGCGATCAGGCAGTTGGTGTTCGCCGGGTTGCCGACGACGAGTATCTTGACGTCGCGGGCGGCGTGGTCGTTGAGCGCCTTGCCCTGCACGGAGAAGATGGCGGCGTTGGCCTCGAGCAGGTCACCACGCTCCATCCCCGCCGTCCGTGGCCGCGAGCCGACGAGCAGGGCGATGTCCGCGCCGTCGAAGGCCGCGTTCGGATCGTCCGTGGCCTCGACCCGGGCGACGAGGGGGAAGGCGCAGTCGTCGACCTCCATGATGACGCCGCGGGCGGCGTCCATCGCGGGAGGGATTTCCAGCAGGCGCAGGACGACCGGCGTATCGGCGCCGAGCAGCTGGCCCGAGGCGATGCGAAACACCAGTGCGTAGCCGATCTGGCCCGCCGCGCCGGTCACCGCCACCGTCACTGGTTTCGTCATCCCGCGCACCTCCGCTCCGTACCGGAAAAAGCGGGCGATTCTAGCAGCGCGCCGCGGGCGCTACCGGAACTCGTGGTACCAAACGCCGGCCGCGCGCAGTTCCAGGGCCTTGGTCACGAACGGTGCGGTCGGTT
>JAPPHP010000211.1:1782-6821 GCA_028821035.1 Gammaproteobacteria bacterium
GCCCAGGTCAACGCGTCGCAGAACTCCGGTTCGCCAATCCGCGCGTTCCCGGTCCACCGCCGCGCTTCGAACAGGAAGTCGACGCCGTGTCGGTAGGGCATGGCGATGACGGGTTCGATCTCCGCGACGTCGATGCACACCTCCTCCAACACCTCCCGGATCGCCGCCCGGGCGACTTCCTCGCCGCGGTCCACATGACCCCCCGGCAGCGTGTAGTAGCCGTCGAGAAACCCGGTGTTGGCGCGGCGGAGCACGAGGAGCCGTCCGTCGGCGTCGAAGACGAACGTGTGCGCGATGAGGCGGAAGAAGGCGCGTTCCATGGGACACCATCTTAGCCCCCGGCTCGACTCGGTCTGTTAGCCTCGTCGTGGACATGCCTTTCCTCAGCGAAATCCGGATGATCGCGGACACTGCGGACTTCCCGTTCTCGCTCCCGGTGTTCCGAAGCTTCGGCACGCTGCGCCTCCCGGCGCCGGTGACGTTTCTCGTCGGCGAGAACGGCTGCGGCAAGTCGACGCTCCTCGAGATCGTTGCCGCGGCGTTGCGCCTGCCCTCGCTGACGCAACGCTCCATCGAGACCCATCCGCTCATGGAAGTGGCGCGCGAAGCGGCGGCCGGATTCCGGTTCGTGCGCCGCGGCGGCAGGCGTACGGGGTTCTACTTCCGTGCCGACGACGTCACGGGGTTCCTGCAGGCGGTCCGCCGCAACGCGGAAGAGCACGGGGCGCTCGCCCGGCACTTCGAGGAGACGCTGCCGGAGGGGTGGGGCCGGGACCGCGCCGGGGGGCTGGCCCGGGCCCAGGGCCGAGCGTTCGCGGAGCGCTATGGCGAAGATCCCTTCGCCCGGTCGCACGGGGAACTCTTCCTCGACCTGTTCCGCGCGCGGCTGACCGGTCCTGGACTCTACCTGCTCGACGAGCCGGAGGTGCCGCTGTCGCCGACGAATCAGCTCGCCCTGCTGGCGATGATTGGCGATGCGGCGACCGAGGGCTCGCAGTTCCTCATCGCGACGCACTCACCGATCCTGATGGCGCTGCCGGGCGCGGTGATCCTCGACATGGACGTGTCGCCGCCGACGGCGGTCCCGTGGGAGGAGGTGGAGCACGTCGCCATCACCCGGGCGTTCCTGAGCCACCCGGAGTCCTTCCTCCGGCGGTTGTGAACCTGGTATGGAGTGAGGCCAAGCGTACCGATGCCCGCCTGCGGCAAAGGGTGGGCGCCCACTACTGCCTCCCCGGCGCTGCCGGACAGTGGGCGCTCGCGGACGGGCGCGAAAGCCCGGCGCTACCAGAAGGGACCGACTTGCGGCCCCGTCCCCCCTGGTGGGCGCCGGTCGCCCGAGGATGTCAGGCTGTGGATTGCCGCTTCCCGTTACTCCGAATCGTCGGACGCCGTCAGCTCGTTCCAGATGCGCAGCGCAACCACGCTGAACACCCCGGCATACGCCGCAACGACGATCTGATCCATGATCGCGTCCAGGAAGCCGCCTATCACGTGGATGTGGCCCAGGACATCCGATGCCGATGCGGCCCCGAAGGCGATCACGCCGATCAGGTATGCGCCCGCATCGTCCGGATCGACGTTCATGCCGGCGTAGATCAGTCCGAGGACGACCAACGCGAGCGGCAGGAGGTTCTGCGGAACCATGCCGGGCCAGAGGCCCTCCAGGATGGCCGCGATCAGTGCAAGCACCGACAGGACTTTCGTCGCCATTTTTCCCTCTCCTCGATCAATTTCCCCAGCACCATCGGTTGCCGGTTCCGGAGGGTCGCGGCGAACCTACGGTACGAGTGACCTATATCATTTTTGGACGCTCAGTAACATCGCGATGGTGTTGTGAAATGTTTCAACAGGTTACAGAACTTGTCGGCCCTTGAGGGGCGCGGCTCGGCGGGCGTCCGAAGCCGGTCTCGGGAGGGGCCGCGGGGGTGGGACATCGCGCCCTCGGCGGACACGCGGCTACAATGCGGCGACCGTACGCCGGCCGGGCCGGGGCGGACACGCGGCGACACCGTATCGAACAGGGAGGAAATACATGAGGCTGGACGACTACGACGTCTATCCGGACGTCGACCGACTGATGGGCGAGATCAGGAAGTACGACCTCTTCGAGCACGTGGTCGAACTCGAGGCGTACGGGTTGACCATCGTGCCGCCGGAGAAGATGCACGCCAGCGAGGGATTCGCCGACCGGCTGCGGGACGCCATCCTCCGGGTCTGCGAGCGGCGCAACGGCGTGAAGTTCGGCGACCACCGGACCTCGACCGTCAAGGGCGCGGAAGTCATGGGGAACAGTTGGGACCTCCTCGAGGAGGACGAGGTGTTCGTCGAGGCCGCGATCAACCCGGTCAACCTGGCGCTCGTCCGCTGGCTGCTGGGGCAGAGCGCCGTGCTCTCCGGTCAGACCTGGATCATCAAGGGCAGCGGCGACGGCGCCGTCGGCCTGCACAGCGACTCCCACGGCATACCGCCGGGCGCCGGCCAGATCGCGCACATGTGCAACGCGTCCTTTCTCTGCACCGACTACGAGAGCGCCGCCGACGGACCGACGGTGTTCGTGCCGGGCAGCCATCACCAGGGCCGCGCGACCCTGCCCCACGAGGCCGAACTCGACAACACGCCGTTCCGGTTCGTCCCGCTGATCGCGAAGGCCGGATCGCTCGCCATCTGGAACGGCGCCACCTGGCACGCCTCCGAGGCCCGCACGAAGCCGGGCCTCCGCGTCACGCTCGTGCAGAACTACATGCGCGCGTACATGCGCCCGCAGCGGAACTACGAGGTCGGCACGTCGCCGCAACTGCTGGAGAAGTATCCGGAACTGGCACGCGTGATCGGCAAGTCCCTCTATCCGTATGCGGACAGCCGGAATCCGGACTGGGAACGCGTCCCGACGTTCATGCGGACCGGCACGGACCCGTTCGCCTGATTGCGGCAGGAGTGCACGACATGACCACCACCCGACCCCATCTCGCGGGGCGACTCGGCGACGCGGAGGCGACGCTCGCGACGGATCCACGCACGGACCCGCGTCTCGCGGCCGTCTTCGGGGAGTCGGCGACCATACTGTCCGGCATGCGGCCCCTCGCCCTCGACACCTCGTACGCCGACTGCCTCGCGTACTGCGCCGCCCTGGAGTCCGCGACGGAGGAGCAGGCCGCCGCGCTCGAGGCGACTCTGCCGGCCTTCGAGGGCGTCGCGTCGTCGACGGAGACCATCAAAGGCCTCGACGGCAACGCGATCACGCTCCACCTGGATCGCCCGCGGATCGACGACGGTCCCTGGCCCTGCATCGTCCACCTGCATGGCGGGGGCATGGTGATCGGGAGCGCCGACGACCCGACGACCGTGCGTTGGCGCAAGAGCCTCGCGGAGACCGGCCTGCTCGTGGTCGGCGTGGAGTTCCGCAACGGCGGGGGGAGACTCGGCAACCATCCGTTCCCCGCCGGGCTCGACGACTGCGCGAGCGCCGTGCGCTGGGTGCGCGCGCAGCGCGCCCGGCTGGGTGCGTCCACCCTCGTCGTGGAGGGCGAGTCCGGCGGCGGCAACCTCTCCCTGGCCGTGGCGCTGAAGGCGAACCGGGAGGGGTGGATCGACGCCATCGACGGCGTGTACGCGATGTGCCCCTACATCTCCGGGGCGTACGTGGACCCGCCTCCGGGCCTTCCGTCGCTGCGGGAGAACGATGGCTACGGCGGGATGCACTGTTCGATGATGGCGGGGCTCGCCCGGGTGTACGACGAGGAGGGGCCGGCGCGGACGGATCCGCTGGCATGGCCGCTACATGCCCGCCCCGAGGACCTCGCCGGCCTGCCGCCGCACATCGTGTCGGTCAACGAACTGGATCCGCTGCGCGACGAGGGCCTGGCGTACTATCGGATGCTTGCCGCGGCGGGGGTTCCCGCCGTGGGCCGCACGGTGCACGGCACGAGTCACGGCGCGGACGTGATGTTCGACGTGGTGCCGGAAGTCTGCGCTGAGACGCTGCGCTCGGTCGTGGGGTTCGTGCGGTCGCTGTAGCCGCGGGGCTTGTCCCGTGCTTGTCCCCGCCCGCGGTGGCCCGTGTACGGCTTTGACACGGGAGGCCGGCCCGTCAGTGGTGGTCCCCGCACGATTTCGACGAAACAGCCACGGATACGCAAGCTCTGCTATGCTCGGATCGCGAGAATTTGTCGAGTCGCCAACGGGAGTAACCGATGAGTACCATGACCATTCTCGTCGGCATACAGGCTGACGGTTACACCTTCCAGTTGGCGCCACGCAGCAGGCAACTGCTCGGCGAGACCCGTGCTGACGACACGCCGCTGCCCGCCAGCGTTTTTTTGCGCTACGAGACGCAACACGATGTCGTGCATGTCCTCGGCAAGCACGAACTCCGCTGGACCGTCGCTGAGACACTGACCGGCCTGCCAAGAGACCAACTCGCCCAGATCATCAATAGCCTTGAGTACGTCGATCCCAAACGCGACTTCGCACCCATCCACGCCGCAGCGTGACGAGGGGCCCGACAATCTGTTCACCGGCAAAGCCGGTGAGTACGAGGTCGCTTCCCAACTTCTGATCCGGTACTGGCAAGTCGCCTTTCCCGCCGTTGACATCGGTCACGATCTCGTCATCTCTGACGGCGACTTCGTCCAACGAGTTCAGGTCAAGACCAGCCGCGCAATCGAGCAAAAGCGCTCCTATGTGGGTCGGTTCCATATCCCTCGCGGTCAACTGGCGACGCCGACAACACCCGAGTTGCTCTACGTGCTCGCCGTGTACCGACACGGGCGATGGTCGGATTTCGTCGTCACGCCCCGGGACCAGCTGTACAGCGAACACGACCTCCACAACGTTGGCACGACATCCAAGACGGGCAGAGGCATCACCTTCCGTCTTCGTTTCGACGACGGTGCCGTCGTCTCCGGCAACCGCGATTGGACACGCTACCGACGGGCTTGGCCGGTATCAGCAGCCCGAAACGACGGCTAGCTTTGGCCTCTAACCCGGATACGTCACCGATCTACCAAGGAGGGGTTGTCCGGAGGCCGTTGTTACCT
>JAPPHP010000262.1:0-237 GCA_028821035.1 Gammaproteobacteria bacterium
TGCCGGTACTTCACGACGCCGCTCCTGAAGTTCTCGTCGGCGGTGACGAGCGACTTCTCCTGCAGATCGCGCGCCACCCGTTCGACCGTGGTCCGTTCCAGCGCCAGCACCGGCTCCCGGCTCGATTTCTGGTTGCAGGCCGCCGTGAGGGCGTTCAGCGTCAGCGGGCACTGGTCCGGCGTCAGTACCGCCTTCTCCATGAGACAGCCGATGACGCGCGCCTCGTGGGGGCTCAGG
>JAPPHP010000262.1:247-6807 GCA_028821035.1 Gammaproteobacteria bacterium
AATATTCGCCTGGGTGTTGGGGGTACTTGCCACAACCGTTCGGGTTGGGGGGGGCGCTGGTTCGCGGGGCGCGGCGCGAGGGTCAACTCCGCTTCACCCGGGCTCCGGGTCCGTTTTCGCCTTGTACTCGCAAAGGTCCTCGATGACGCAGGAGCCGCAGCGCGGTTTGCGGGCGATGCACACGTAGCGGCCGTGGAGGATCAGCCAGTGGTGCGCGTCGCGCTTGAAGCGGTCCGGAGTGAACTTCAGCAGCTTGTCCTCCACCTGCCGGGGCGTCTTGCCCGGCGCCAGGCGCGTGCGGTTCGCGACGCGGAAGATGTGCGTATCGACGGCGATCGTCGGCTCCCCGAACGCGGTGTTCAGCACGACGTTGGCGGTCTTGCGCCCGACGCCGGGCAGCGACTCGAGGGCTGCCCGGTCGCGGGGCACTTCGCTACCGTACCGTTCGACCAGCAGCGCGCAGGTCTTCAGGATGTTCTCCGCCTTGGTGTTGAAGAGCCCGATGGACTTGATGTGATCCTTCAGGCGGTCAAGGCCGAGGGCCAGCATCGCTTCCGGCGTCCTGGCCTCGGCGAAGAGCGTCCGGGTGGCGAGGTTGACGCTCACGTCCGTCGCTTGCGCGGAAAGGATCACCGAGACGAGGAGCTCGAAAGGAGAGTGGTGAACGAGTTCGGTGGTGGGCGCCGGATTCGCCTCCCGAAGGCGCTCGTAAATCTCCTGGCGCCTGGCCTTGTTCACGCGCCTCTATCTCTCCCGTCCACGCGAGGAGTATAGCCAACGGCCGCCTTCACGGACCGGGGCCGGGGCGCCATGAGGCACCTGCTATGCTCGCCCGCTCCGAGACACGACCCCTCCCGGACACGGCCCCCGCCCCATGCACATCGACAGCTTCGAGATCGTTCCCGTGCGGGTCAGCGCACGCACCACCTGGCTCCACATCCTGCTGCACACCAATCTCGGGCTGACCGGCGTCGCGGAGGCGTCCCTGGGCAACCGCCGGGGATTGCCCGAACTCGAGCGTTTCTTCGCACTCGTCCGGGATCGGCCGCTCCCGGACGTGGAAACCTACCGGCGCCGCGGCAGATCGATGGCGGCTCGTGACGGATTGCGCGCAGCCACAGCGTTCAGCGCCATCGAGCATGCACTGTGGGACCTCGCGGGCAAGGCCGAGGGCGTACCCGCGCATGCACTCCTCGGCAGCCAGGTTCGAGACGATGTCCTCCTCTACGGGAACATCAACCGGATGACGACCGAGCGCACGCCCGACGGATTCGCCGCGAGCGCGGAGAAGGCGGCGAAGGCGGGCTTCCGCGCACTCAAGGCCGCCCCGTTCGACGGTTTTCCGCCCCGTTCTGACCCGGCGGCCGTACGCGAAGCGATCGACCTCGGCATCCGCTGCCTCGAGTCGATCCGCGCCGCGGTCGGACCGGACATCGCCCTCAAGGTGGACTGCCACAGTCATTTCACCGAGGCGGAAGCCGTCCAGGTCGCCGAGCGGCTCGAACCCGTCGGTCTCGACTGGTACGAGGAACCGGTTCCGGCGGCAGACGCGCCGGCAACCCGTCGCATCCGCGACGCCGTCGAACAACGGCTCGCCGGCGGCGAACGGGGGTTCGGCGTGGAGGGCTTCGCCCCGCTCCTGGACGAACGTGCGGTCGACGTCATCATGCCCGACACGATGCACTGTGGCGGGCTGACCGAGGGATTGGCCATCGCCCGCGCCGCCGCCGACGTGGGCGTCGCGGTCTCGCCGCACAATGCGTGCGGGCCCGTGTCGACCGCCGCGGCGCTGCAGTTCTGCGCCGTCGCGCCAGGGGTCGAGAGCCTCGAGTTGCAGTGGGGCGAAGTGCCCTGGCGACCGGACGTGATCGAACCTCCCGAGCGCTTCGAAAACGGCCGGATGGCCATTCCCGCCGCGCCCGGGCTCGGCGTGACGTTGCTGGATCCCCCCGCCTGAGCGGAAGGTTTCGACTACCGACGCGTGACCGGCGCTATCCCGCCGGGTCGTACCAGATCGGCGACGAGAACGCCCGTTCCTGGATGGTCGCCGGGACGCTGCCGCGCGGCGCGGTGCCGGCGCGGACCGCATCCCAGGTGGACCAGCGGCACGTCGGGTTCTCGAGCACCCGCACGTAGTAGAACGCGCGCTGGTCGGGATCGAAGTACGGATCGTGCCACAGGGCCGAGAGCTCGCTGGCCCCCACGCCTTCGGTGATGCTGCAGTCCGAGATGTCCACGATGGCGCCGTTGTCCGGACAGCGGTGGGTGTCCGGATCCACGGCCAGGCCGTCCGAGCAGGCGACGTCGTACACCTGCTCGTGCGAACGATTGTCCGCGACCCATCCCTTCACGATCTGCAGTCTCTGCAGTTTCGCCGCCTGCGGGTCCTGGGCCGCCCAGACGAGGAACCCCGGCGCGCCGGACTCCTGGCGCACGAGGTCCCCGCCCATGGGGACGCCTGATGCATAGGCCTGGCTCACGCTGGCCGCGTCCAGCATGTCCTCCGAGAGCCCGTAACCGCCGAAGAAACGCAGGCGAATCCAGGTGCCCGTGGTCGAGTAGGTCTCCCGGCGGCGGAACGCATCGAAGAGGGCGCTGCGGCTGTTCTCGTCGGCCCACGCCGCGGCGAGGCCAGATGCACCGAAGTAGATGTTGGACCCTTCTCGGTACCCGGGGATTTCTTCCGCCGGGTTCACCGGGACGGAGCCGCGCCCGACCGGGTCGCTGTCGAGGGTGCCCACCTTGCTCACGAAGCGGTCTTCGTCGAAGACGTCGCCGCTGTTGTGGGTGTCGCTCGACCCGACCACCCCGAAGCGATAGGGGTTCAGGCCGTCGCGCTCCTGCATCACCAGGCCGTTCCGCCATGCCTCCCTGGCGTAGCTGCCCTGCGGACGGCTCCGGAGCAGCGTGGCGACGCGGTGCGGCATGATTTCGAAGTCCGCCCACTCGTCGTTCGGCGAGAGGAACGGGTGCGTGTCCGAAGTGCCCTTGATCTGGGTGTTCTCGATCAGCGGCTCGTTGCGCATGCGCCGCGTCGCGTAAGCGGCGTCGATCGGAGTGCCGTCGGTCTGTGTGAGCGCGAACATGCGGCCGTTCGAGCCGTTGGAGTTGTGGGGGATCGATATGACGTCCATGCCGCGTTGCCGCTGCAGGTCCATCCACGCCCAGAGGTCTTCCGGGTTCAGCGAGTCTAGCCGGGAGAACGGCATGCTCGGGGCCGTGTCGCCGCGGAACACGACGTTCCGGTGCAGGTTGCCGCGGTCGGTGGGGTACGACGAGGTGTATTCGTAGGCGATGAAGGTCGTGAGTTCGCCCGGCGTGTAGTTGCGGTTGGCGGAGGCGACGATTTCGGCCCAGGCGCTCCTCACGTCGGCTTCGCTGAAGTTGTCCGTCAGGAACTGGCCGGCGGTGCGAAACGCGCGGGACCGTTCGGGGGTGGTCTTCGCGTCCAGGTAGGTGCGTGCATCGGGGTCGCCGTGGAGCGGATGCGCCGGGTCCGTCATCGCCGACCACATCCCGAGGTAGAACCCGTGATCCGTCACGGCGTAGAAGTCGAGTGCACGCGAGAGTTGCACATCGAAACCGGAGGGGTGGCGCAGCGGTTCGCCGCGGGCAAACGCGTAGGCGTCGTCAGGGTCCGTGCGCGTTCCGAACAGGAACGCATCGAACGAGTACCGCGTGTGGATGTGCAGGTCGCCAAAATACACCTGCCGCTCGGCACCCGAGCCCGCCGTCGCGCAGACCAGCGCCACGACCAACGCTGCCTTTCGCATGATCACTCCTTTCGCCTTTTCGACATCGCCGTGCCGATACCGCTGGGGGGTTCGTCCATGTCCTCCGGGGCGCACGCGCGCCGCCGATGCCGGTTCCGGCCCTCACCGCGAATGCGTCCCGCCGTCCTGCAGGTGTCCGAGCAGAAGCGCGACGACCCGTAGGGGACGAACCACTCCGAGCAGACCGGACACTGTACGGGCTCCGATTTCGGGGGCTTGAGCTCGCCGGCCCGCCGCGCTTCGAGCAGCTTCGCGATGGTGCGGTTGCGGCGCGCCATCTCGCGGAACTCGCGGTCGCCGACATCGAGCAGATCGAGGATCGTGCCGGCCTCCAGCCGCGGCGAGCGCAGCAGCAACTCTATGGCTTTCTCTTCCAGGGTCATGACCCCACCCCGAACGGACGGCCCGACACTCGGGCTCCCCTATAGGAGCCGGGACACCGCGTGTTGTCAACTACTGCAATATACCGGCCCGGACTCCCGCGCGGGCCGGCACTCGCCGCGAGGGCTCCGTTTTCGCCCGTCAGGTCGTCAGCCAGCCGAACTGCTGCGGTTTGCGACCGGCTCGGGGGTCGAGCGGTACGTTGACCAGCGCCGGCCCGTCGAAGGCCATCGCCTCGTCAAGCGCCGCACGGAGATCCGCGGTGTCCTCCACGTAGATGCCCTTGCCGCCGAGCGCCTCCATCATCCCCTCGTAGTGCGCGCCGTACGTCAGGTAGAACGGCGGTGGGGTCTGTCCCTCCTCCAGCGGCCCGATGCCGCCGCCAATGCCGCCGTTGTTCAGTACGATCAGCTTCACCGGCAGTCCGTAGCGGACCATCGTCTCGATTTCCATGCCGGAGAAGCCGAACGCGCTGTCTCCCTGGACCGAGACGACCGGCTTGTCCGGATTGGCAACCGCCGCCGCGACCGCGAAGCCGAGACCGATCCCCATGGTGCCGTACGTGCCGGCATCGAGCCGGTGCCGGGGGGCGTGGTTCGGCATCTGGGTCCTGCCGATGTCCATGGTGTTCGCGCCCTCGCCGATGATGATGGCGTCCTCGGGGAGCCACTCGACGATGTCGCGGTAGGCGCGGTAGTAGTTGATCGGCGAGGACTCGTCCTCGACCATCGGGCGAATGGACTCCGCGTTGGCGTCGGCCTTCTCCTTGAGCACCGCGCGCCACTCGGTCTCCGCCGGGTAGAACCACTGCCGGTTCGAGAGGGACGCGTTGAGCTGCCCGACGACGGCCTTCCCGTCGCCCACGAGGGCGACCTCCGCCGGTACGTTGCGGCCGATCTCCTCCTGCTCGATGTCGAGCTGGATGATCCGCACGCCCGGCTTGAAACGGGGCGGCAGGCCGAAGTGCATGATCCAGTTGAGCCGCGCACCCATCAGGAACACCACGTCCGCCTCGCGCAGCGCCGTGCTGCGAGCCGCCCCGACGGAGAGCAGGTCCGTGTCCGGCATGATGCCCTTGCCCATGGGCGACGCCAGGAACGGCAACTGCGTCCGCTCGATGAACTCGCGCACCTCGTCTTCCGCGCGCGACCACGCCATCCCCTTGCCGAGGACGACCAGTGGGCGCTCGGCCGACTCGAGCGCATCGAGGGCGCGTTCGACGCTCCCCGGATCGGCCTGCGGCCGAGCCAGCGGAGCGGGCGGCGCCGCGGGCACCACGTTCTCGTCCTCCGCCTCGCCGCGGATGATGTCGTCCGGGAAGTCGAGGTAGACGGGTCCCGGGCGCCCGTTCTGGGCCGTGCGAATCGCCTGCTCGACGTAGTACGGGATACGCTCCACCCGGTCGATGCCGTGAGCGTACTTGCAGTACGGCGCCGCGAGCTCCGTCTGCCGCTCTTCCTGGAAGGCCCCCATACCGTTCTGGTAGGTCGGAGAGGCCCCGCCGATCAGGATCATGGGCCAGCAGTTCTCGCGCGCGTTCGCGAGCCCGGCGAACGCGTGGATGACGCCCGGACCCGAGACCACGAGGCACGCCTGGGTGCGCCCGGTCAGGTAGCTCGCCGCCTGCGCGGCATAGCTGGCCGACTTCTCGTTGCGCATGCCGATGAAGGTGATGCCTTCCTTCTGCGCCGCGGCCGCAACCCCCTGCACCGGGAAGCCCACGATCCCGAACATGTAATCGACGCCCTGCGCTTTCAGGCTGCGCGCCATCAGGGTCGCGCCATCAACCGTGGCCATGAATCCTCCCAAGCGTGAGTGCGAAACAAACCGCTAACGTAGCAGGGTGTCCGGCCTGACGCCACCGCGCCCACCGGTCGGGAAGCCCGCCATCCGCCACTCCCGACCGGCCTGAACCCGGCAACGGCCCACGTCGCGCGCGCTGCGAAGGGGGCTACTCGCCGCTCGGTTGCGCGCCAACGGGTCGAGTGGCCTGCAGCACCCGGGTGGCGGCGCCGATCATGGACGTCATGTCGCTCAGGTTGGCCGGGACGATCAGCGTGTTGCCTTCCTTGGCGAGGTTGCCGAAACGCTCCAGGTAGTTCTCGGCGACGCGCAGTTGCATGGCCTTGTCGCCGCCCTCGGCGTTCAGCGCGTCGGCCACTTTCTTCAGACCCTCAGCGGTCGCTTCCGCCACCGCGAGGATCGCCGCCGCCTCGCCCTCGGCCTCGTTGATCTGCTGCTCCTTCGCCGCTTCCGACTGCTTGATGACCTGCTGCTTCTCGCCTTCCGCCTCGTTGATCCTGGCGTCGCGTTCGCCCTCCGACTGGAGGACGGTCGCCCGCTTCTCCCGCTCCGCGCGCATCTGCTTCTCCATCGCGGAAACGACGTCCGCGGGCGGATTGATGT
>JAPPHP010000475.1:0-2917 GCA_028821035.1 Gammaproteobacteria bacterium
TCCCGCAGTTCCGGCAGGTCTTGCACGGCGTCGAAGGTGTCGAGACTGAAGCCTGGCTTCCGGTGCATGACGGCCTCGAGCGTCCGTGCGCTCAGCTCGTTCGCGGTCGTGTCGAGGAACGGCACGGGACCGGTGACCCAGAGCTGGAAGTCGCCACCGAGTTCGGCGCCGGGATAGACGCCCGGCACCACCACGGCGCCCGACGCGTCGGTAATCCCGGTGTAGAGGTAGCGTGCCGTCTCGATCTGGCCCGCGGTGAGGCAGTCCGCGGCGGCCTCGCCCTCGCACCGGAGCGCGTCGAGTTCGAGCAGTTCGACGGTGCACTTGCGTGGATCGCCCACCAGGCCGTCGGGGACGCCGTCGATCAGGTCGCAGGCCCTCCGGGTGTTGGCGTCCAGCAAGGCAACGGAGTCGAGGGTCAGCGGGTTGCGCTGCTGGTGACGGGTCGCCTCGAGGGCCCAGGCATGCAGCCCCGATCCGTAGTCGACCGCCGGAGCCCCGGCGATGATGCCGTCATAGTCGTCCGGGTAGCGCAGCGCCTCCACCAGCGCCGCCCGTCCGCCGTTGGAACAGCCCCACAGGTAGGCATACTCCGCGGGCCGCCCGTAGAACGCCGCGATGATCCGCTTCGCCAGCAGTGTGGTCAGGTGGTTCGCGCGGAAGCCGAAGTTCAGCTTCGCGTGATCGTCCCGATAGAAGGACGGATCGTCCTGGGATTCGTGACCGGTGTCGGTCGTGGCCATGGCGAAGCCGTCGTCGAGCAGGCTGCTCGTGTCGTCGATCGCGCCGGCCAGTCCCCCCGGGGCGTGGTACATGAACCGGCCCGTCCACGCTTCGGCCGGCATGCGGACCTCGAAGCGGATGGTCCCGTCTATCGTGCCCCGGACGCGGCAGTGCGCCGGCGTGTCATCCGACGGCGCGACCAGCACGCCGGGCTCCACCGCGTGGTCGGTATCGGACAGGAGATAGAGCGCGGCGCAACGGTCGGCGGGTGAGCCGGATCCGCTGGCGAGGGCCGGAAGCGTAAGGCACATGCAGGTCAACAGGGCGGAGTGGCGCATACGGGTCGCACCTCAGGTCGTAGCCGAGTCCGGTTGTTGCGCGGGCGGGCGACCCGGGGGTCCGGCCGCCCAGGTCGCGAGGCTGTGATCGACGACGGTCCAGGCAGCGCGTGAGCCGGTGAAGATCTGTTCACTCGGGCGGACGCCCGGGTCTGCGTCCAGGCAGCCGGCGGGCACGCTGAGCTCCTCCCGGCGCTCCCAGGGGGCTGGCGAACCGCACGTGCTGCAGAACGCGCACTCGAACCGCGTCCCGGGGAGCGAGTACCCGGTGATGTTGCCGGCGCCTGCCAGCCAGCGGAAGCCGCTGGCGCGCACGCGTAAAACGGTCTGGTATGCGGCGCTCACCGCGCGCCGGCACGTCGAGCAGTGGCAGTGGTACATCCGCAGTGCCGGACCGTCGAACTCGAACGCGACCGCGCCGCAAAGGCAGCTTCCTCCGATGGCGCCCGGCGTTGCCGGTTCCCGGGCGGGCCGGTCCAGCTCCATGGCCATCTCCCCGAACTCCGGCGGCAGCGCCGGATGTTGCGGCAGGTCGTCGACGATGGTGTCCCAGGGCGCCATGGAACCGGTGAACATATGCAGTCCCGGCCGTCCGCCCGGGTCTTCGGCGATGTTGCCCAAGGGGACCAGCACGAAGGGCAGGGCGTCGCCGGTCATCGGCACGGCGGATCCGCAACGCCCGCAGAAGCGCCGGGACCCCATTGGGGATGACGCGTACTCCTGCACCCGGTCCGCGCCGCGCACCCACCGGAAGTCCTGTGGCGCGGCGGCCGCGAAGGTGGCGAACGCGCTGCCGTGGAACTTGCGGCACATGGAGCAGTGGCAGTGTCCGAGCGCGTCCACCGGTCCATCGATCTCGAAGGCGATGTCTCCGCAAAGACAGCTTCCGGTCAGCATTCCGGCCGCTGCCCCTGTCGCTGCACGGTGAATCAGTCCTCGTTGTCGGCGGGGTGCTCGAGCGACGACAGCGCGGCGGCGCGGGTGTCGTGTATTTCCAGCACCTGGTCGAATCCGGTCATGTTGAGCAGGGCGCGTACGTGCCCGGCCGGCGCACAGAGCATGAATCGGCCCGATCTCCTGGCGAGGGCCCTCGTGGCCTGCAGCATGGCGCGCAGGCCGCGGGAGGCGACGTAGGTAAGGTCGGTCATGTCCAGAACCATCGCGCTCAGTGTCCCGGGCCGGGTCCATCCGGCCAACCGCGTTTCGAACTCCGCGACGGTGGATAGGTCTACCCTGCCGGAGACCACCATGACCAGCGTACTTCCAGACTGAATCTCTTCGACTCTCATGTCCGCTTCCGGCGCAAACTTCGCGGTCGGACAGGCCCGGGTCTTGCGTGAGCGCTACGTCGAGTCCGGCCACTCCGACTGCAAACGGAACATAGCACGCGTCTGGCTGCACCGGCGGAGCCGTGGTAGTCGTTCTCTTCCACGGATCATGGCTCCCATCTGAACTTGATATCCGCCAGTTGCTCCCTCGCCGTCGCCCAGGGATTGTCATCGAAGCTGGCGAATCCCCGCTGTACCTCCCTGAATCCCCTGCTTCTGTAGAAATCCTGTGCGGCCTCGTTCCGCTGGAAGGTGAACAACTCGAGCCCGCCGGGAGACTTCCGCTTGGCCAGGTTCAACAGCGTTGTACCAAGCCCGAACCCCTGCCAGTCGACATGCACGTAGAGGTGGTCCAGCTGCATTCCCGACAGGACCATGAAGCCGAGGACCGTGGTCGATTCCGGATGCATGGCGACGTGGATGGTCGCAGGGTCAATGGTGGACAGGAAGTCCAGTTGCGCGGTCAGTTCGCCGAAGTCGTCCTGTTCTTCCAACCCCATCGCGCGCTGGAACGACCGCCGCCACATC
>JAPPHP010000475.1:2927-6790 GCA_028821035.1 Gammaproteobacteria bacterium
ATCTTGACCAGCTCCAGCGCGTACTCC
Organism: Gammaproteobacteria bacterium; assembly: GCA_028821035.1. Taxonomy (GTDB): domain Bacteria; phylum Pseudomonadota; class Gammaproteobacteria; order Pseudomonadales; family Azotimanducaceae; genus VXNE01. The sequence goes on from JAPPHP010000475.1 coordinate 2,955, forward strand.
GGTCGGTAGTCGACCAATGCGAAACGCGGCTTGCCCAAGACACGAACCCTTCGAGTGCGGGCGGGGACAAGCCCGTTCCTACACCAGGAACCCGACGCGGTACTCGAAACTCCGGCGCGGCTCGGCGTCCTTTGGCGTCTCCGGGTCCGCGAAGGCCGAGTGGAACACCGGCACGTCGCCGTGGTCTTCGGCTCCCTTGCGATAGTGGGCGTTCCGGAACAGCAACACCTCGTCCGTCGTCATGTCCGGATAGTAGTAGTACCTCTGGTCCGGATGGTGCCTGGCCGCGAGGTACATCTGTCCCCCGGAGACCTGTCCGGTCATCTCCACCTTGATCAGGTCCTCGCTCCGGAAAGTCCGCGGGTCCCCGAAACAGAGCGGGTTGGCGCTGAGCGGTCCTTCCATCGGCAGGACGGGACGCCAGAAGTTCACCTGGTAGAACTCCGCGGCGCCGCTCTTGAGGAAGCGCTCCCGCTGACGCTTGAGGTCGGACCAGGGATTCATCTCACCCGCGAGTTCGAACTCCGTGGGGAAGTCGGCGTGGACCGTCGCGCCGTACAGGTTGTAGAAGTCGGGTCCCCGGCGGACGCCGAGTCCCGGCAGGAAGAAGTCGTGCGCGCCCGGGAAGAGTTCGCGCAGCAACGCTTCACATTCCGCGGCGTAGATCCTCTTTGCGGGCGTGTCCGCGGCCATGTAGAAACGGGCCTGTTCCTCCGGCCCCGTCTCGGTCTCGTCGACGAGGAACGCCTCGCCGCTGTCGATCCAATCGGAGGCGGTCATCGCGGAGCTGTGCTCGAGCAGCACGAAGCCGAACTTGTGGAAGAACTCGGCCTTCGACAGGCCTTCCCGCGCTTCGAGGGCCCGGGCATCGTGGATCGTCGTTTCATGGCCCTCGGTGGTCATCCACTTCAGCGTGGCGACCACGTTGCCGGAGACGCACCACGAGAGGAACTTGGGAATGGCCCGCCACGCCCGACCCCGCGCGAACATGTCGTACATCCAGCCGCTGTCACCGTACTGATAGCGGTCGGCCCCCGGCTTGTAGAAACCCGCCAGCTTCGCCGTTACGGACCGGTCGGCCACGGCGGCTGTCATAACAACTGCACGAACGCGATCCGTGCCCGCGGCGCTCAGCCGAGCTTTGCCGTGTCGAAGCTCAGCCAGGTTTCGGCGGCGATCCTCCACAGCACGATGTGGTAGAGGACTTTGTCGCCGTCCATGTACGTGTTTCGGACGTAGGCCTCGCCGCGCTCGTCGCCCTGGTAGCGCTTCCCGACGCCGATGAGCTCCACGTCGATGTCGAAGTCCTCGTCGTACGTGACGGGGCCCTCGACCATGACGTATCTCCCCCTTTCCAGGTCGGGGTCATGGACTGTGTAGCTCGCCCGGCCCGCGGCGACAAGCGCCCTGCCTTTCTTCGAGTAGAGCCCGCTGGTGAAGCGCAGTTCGCCGTGCTCGGCGTCCCAGCGATGCCAGATCGGCACGGAGACGGGGCCGCGACCTTCCCTGGCGACGCTGAGGACACCGTAACGGGTCTCCGCGAGAAACGCCTCCCGCTCCGCCCTGGTCATGGTTGCGACGCCCATGGTCTGTTGCCCTGTTCCGGTGATCGCGGAGAAGACTACCGGGGTGTAGCGGCGACCGCTACTCGTACGGCTTCTCGCCCTCGCACATCACCCGGTACATGACCCGCGGCTGGTCGCCGTGGTCGTAGACCGCCGCGTGCAGCGCGCAGCGGTTGTCCCACATCGCGAAGTCGCCGACCTGCCAGCGATGGCGGTACATCGCGTGGTCCTTAAGCGAGTGCCGGTAGAGGAAGTCGATCAGGTTCCTGCCCTCGGCGGGCGTCATGCCCTCCGCCTCGATGCAGCGGGCCGCGAACGTGACGTACAGCGCCTTGCGGCCCGTGACCGGGTGCGTCCGGACCGCCGGGTGCCAGACCGGGTCCGGACACTCCTCGGGCCGGTCGGTGCCGCTGACCACGTGCTTCAGCCGCAGTCCATGAAGCCACCCCTTCATGACGTCGGACAGGCTGTCGTAAGCCATGTATTGGTTGCAGAAGATCGTGTCGCCGCCGTGCCGGGGCACTTCGATGGGGTTCAGGGACGAGAACGACGGCGGTCTCTCGACGAAGCAGGTGTCGGTATGGAAGCCGCCCGACGCCGGCTGGCCAGGATCGCCGCGGTTCATCACCTTGTGGACCATGTCGTACTCGGTACGCATGTCGACCCCGGGCGTGACGGTGACCTTGCCGAAACGGCCGATGAAGTCGCGCTGTTCCACGGGCGTGAGGTGCTGCCCGGGGAACACGCCCACGCAGTACTCGCCGACCAGCCGGCGCACCTCTTCGACCTGGTCGTCGGTCATCTCCGGGATGGCCACTCCGGTGATGCGGACGCCGGTGTGGCCGGTCAGTAGCTCCGCCTGGAGCGAACCCGTGGCGATCGGTTGGAGCGTCGCGGACATGATCCCCTCGAACTGGTCTACCCCTTTACGCAAGCCCGAGCATACACGCGTGTGCGTCGCAGCGAAGCCGAAACGGCTACCATGGTGTGCGGCCACGCCACCTGGACCGCACCCGCCTCATGCTCTTCGACCCCCGCCTCTGGCAGTTCACGCGCGGCGTGCGTGGGCGCATCGCGGCCACCGTGGCGATGGGCGTGACCTCCTCGCTCGTCGGAATCGGCCGGCTCGCGCTGCTCGGATGGCTCCTCGCGCGGGTCTTCACGGGGGACACGTTCGCGGACCTGCTGGCGCCCCTCGTCGCGGTGGCGGCGGTGATGGCGTTGCGCGGCTGGATCGAGCACGCGCGCGCCATGGTCGCGCATCGCACCGCGATCCGGGTGCAGTTGGCGCTGCGCAAGCGCCTCTACGCCAAGGTCGTCGCGCTCGGCCCCGCCCACTTCGGACTGGAGCGGACCGGGGCGGTGATGATCTCGATGATCGACGGCGTCGAGCAGCTCGAGACCTACTTCGGCCAGTACCTGCCGCAGCTCCTGATCGCCGTGATCACGCCCCTCGTCGTCCTGGTGGCGCTCGCTTTCTACGACGTGCCGGTCGCGTTGCTGATGTTCGGCTTCGCGATGTTCACGCTGTTCGCGCCGCTGCTGTTCCAGCGCCGCGAGGCGGAAAGCAGCATGCGCCGGTCCCGGGCGTACCGCGCCTTCGCGGCGGAGTTCCTCGACGCGATACAGGGGCTCGCCACCCTCAAGGCCTTCGGGCAGGGCGTGGTCCGCGGGCGGCTCCTGGCCGACCGTGCGCGTGAAGTGTTCCGCAGCACGATGTGGGTGCTCGCGAGCAACGCCGCGACCCGCGGGCTCACCGACAGCGGCATCGCCGTCGGCACCGCCGCGGTGCTCGCACTCGGGGCCTCCCGCGTCTCCGGGGGAGAGATGAGCCTCGAGGTGCTGCTGATCGTGCTGATGATGGGCATCGAGGTGTTCCGGCCGCAGCGCGACCTGCGGGCGCTGCTGCACAACGGCATGATGAGCCGTGCCGCGGCGGACGACATCTTCGCCCTGCTCGACGCGCGCCCGAGTGTCGAACCGCCGCGGGACCCGGTCGATTTGGACGGACCCCTCGCGCCGGTCGTGGAGTTCGACGATGTGTCCTTCGCATACCCAGGCGGACGTCGCGCCGCGCACCGCGGGCTCAGCTTTCGGGTCGAGGCCGGGGAACGCGTCGGCTTCGTCGGGGAGAGCGGGGCGGGCAAGTCCACGATCGTGCGCCTGCTCCTGCGCTTCTTCGACCCGGACGACGGCGTCGTTCGGCTCGGCGGTCATGTACTGCGCAACCTGCGCGCGGACGATGTCCATTCCAACGTCGCCGTGGTGAAC
>JAPPHP010000458.1 GCA_028821035.1 Gammaproteobacteria bacterium
TGATCGCCCGCAACCCCGCGCGCTTCAGCACCCTGATGGGCCTGCACTGCGCGAATCCGTGGATCCAGGACGGGCCGAGCACGGTGGGGTTGGGGATGCGGCCGGTGACGGGGTCGCAGTTCGAGTAACGGCCGGGTCCGGCTGCATCGCGAGCACGGCCAGCATCGGCCAGCCCTCGTAGCTCGCGGCGCGCGGATACTGCCGGACGAACCCGGCATCGGGCGCGTACTCGGCGACATCGTTCAGCGCGAAACCGGCACGCACCGCCGCCATGACGAAGTCCCCGAGCCGGTGCGGCAAGCTGCCGGGGGCGACCACCTCGCCCGTGTCCGGATCGGTGAAACGCGCGCGACTGTCGCGCAGGAACATCGCCGGGTGCATCGCGGACATCACGGCCCGCCCCCGCGCCGTCAGCACGCGACGGGCTTCGCGGAAGAAACCGTCGAGGTCCCGCAGATGCTCCAGGACCAGGCCGCTCACCACGGCGTCGAACGACGCGTCCCCGAACGGCAGGCGCTCGTGCAGATCGTGGACGACGAAGCGGACGTCGGCGCCCGCCAGCTGGTGTCGCGCCTGCTGCAGCATCCCCTCCGAGAAGTCCACGGCGGTCACCCGCGCGCCCGCTTCGGCCAGCCAGGCGGCATGGCGGCCAGTCCCGCAGCCGAGATCCAGTACTCGGCAGCCGCGCACGTCCCCGAGCGCCTCGCGGACATGCGGCTCCTCCAGGGCCGGCAGGGGGTTGCCGTCGTGGTCGTAGACGGACGCCCACCGGTCGTACCCATCGCGCACGCCGGACAAGGGGTCATCAATCATCGACGGGCGTCTTCGCGGTCGGGAGGGACACGCGGCGGTCCCTACAAGCGGGGTCCACGGGCTCGGACTCCATCGCGAGCGATCGCTTGGTCCGGAGGTCGCGCTTGCGAAGCCGCTGTAGGTGGCGTTCGGCGGTGTACTCGGGTCCGTAGATGATGGGCAGGTACTCCCGGCCGCGGCACTTCACGGCGGGCTGCAGGACGGCGTCGCCCTTGCGCGCGGCGAAGTCCTTGCCGTTTGTCGCGCATCCAGGGATGGAGGGCACTTCGGCCCAGTACCTGCCCTGTTCGGCTTCGTGGACGACGACTTTGAGCTTCACGAGACTCTTCTATTGACTCGCAAGGGCGAATGTTAGCGCCGCGCGGCGGTGCAGCGTTCCTCGGACCTCCGGATGGAACACGTGGGCCTTGCCGTCCCGACACCGGTAATCTGACAGGAGAGTTGTCTGACAAGCTATCTTCCCTGTCGGCAGGAAGAACACACGGGCGCAGGCAAGCCTGCGCCGAGCCATGAGTGATTGAGGGGGGTGACGCCAATGGAATATGTCCGTCTCACGTGCGAGGACAACGTCGCGACGATCACCATCGACCGACCCGAGGTGATGAACGCCATCAGCCGCAAGGTCTACGCCGAGCTCGACGAAGCGTTCACGGCCGCGGAGGAAGACAGCGAGGTACGTGTCATCGTCGTCGCCGGCGTCGGGCAGCATTTCGGCGCCGGACACGACATCGGCAGCGCCGAGATGCGCGCGGAGCTCGACGAGTATCCGCGGGACTTCTCCGCCCTCGGCCGCGTACGGGACATGGATCGCGGTGTCTACTTCCGCCTGCACGATCGCTGGCGGAACCTGGGCAAGCCGACCATCGCCATGGTGCGCGGTTACTGCATCATGGGTTCCTGGATGCTTGCCGCGAGCTGCGATCTCGTCATGGCGTCAACGACCGCACGCTTCGCCGACCGGTCGGTCCGCTGGGGCAGCGCCCACCACGAATATGCAACCCATTTCTGGGAGCTGGGCGTCCGCAAGGCCAAGGAGATCCTCTGGACCGGAGACTTCCTGAGCGCCGAAGAGGCGCACGGCCTGGGGATGGTGAATCACGTCGTGCCCGACGACAAGCTGGAGGCGGGCACCCGCTGGCTCGCGCGGCGCATCGCGCGCAACACCGAGTACGCGTTGCGCGTCTCGAAGATGTCGATCAACCAGGCCGCGGACATCATGGGGCAGACGGCCGCCGTGCGCGCATCCGGCAACTTCTGGGTCATGAGCATCGGCGAGACGATGGACGGACAAAGCGACCCTGCCGACCGGGTCGGCTGGTCGAAGTCACACAACGCGCGATTCGACGATCAGGACGAGCGGCCTTGGTGAGAACCGTCTTAAAACAATCGCCGGAACGCGACCATCGAATCCGGCGTCACCGGCGCGAGCTTGCCGCGCGCGATCTCGTCCGGGGAGTGGAAGGCCACGGCGGCGACTTCCTCCTCCTGTAGTACGAACGGACCCTCGTGGCGGCAGACGAAGACGCGGCCGAAGCACCGCGTGCTGTCGTCGGCGTAGTGGAAGTCGAAGCGCGGCGTGAGCGGCGTATCGCGGATCCCGAGTTCCTCCTCGGCCTCGCGTAGCGCGCACTCCTCGTAGGACTCGCCCGCCGCCACGACGCCTCCGGCCGCGAGGTCGTGGTAACCGGGGAAGAGGTCCTTGGTGTCGGTGCGCCGCTGCACGAGGATGCGCTCCTCGCCGTCGAGCACGAAGATGTAGGTGGCGCGGTGCGGCAGGTTCTCCGCGCGCATGCGGTGTCTCCGCGCCGCGCCGACGGGGCGGTTGGATCCGTCGACGATCAGGACGATCTCGTCGCTCGCCGCGGAGGCCAACCGCCTACCCCGTGACGGCGCCGAGGGTATTGCCCGCCGCGCGGTGGTCGCGCAGGCGCCGGTCGACGGTCGGGTCGTCGGCCACGGCCACCAGCGTCTTGCCGAAGTTCCCGCCCCGGAGCATGGCCTGAAAGGCCGCGGGCGCCTGCTCGAGTCCTTCCCGCACGTCCTCGCGGTAGCGGACGAGCCCGTCGCGAATCCAGCCGGCCATCTCGTCGAGGAAGCGGTCCTGGTAGTCCTTGACGAAGTTCCGCACCGCAAGCCCGTGCACGACGACGTCCTGGCGGTCGAAGTGTGGCTGGCCGGTCTCGCGCCAGGCTTCCCCGGCGTCGCGGTCGGTGTTGCCGTACTGGGAGATCATGCCGCACAGGGTGATGCGCGACCGCCGGTTCAGGAGCGGCAGCACGCCCTCGAACACCTTGCCGCCGACGTTCTCGAAATAGATGTCGACGCCGTCGGGGCAGGCCGCGGCAAGGTCGTCGGCGAAGGACTCCGAGAGATGCGACACGCAGGCGTCGAAGCCGAGGTCGTCTCGCACGAAGGCGCACTTCTCCTCACGCCCGGCAATGCCGACGACGCGGCAGCCGTGGATGCGGGCCATCTGTCCCGCGGCCTGGCCGACGCCGCCTGACGCAGCGGAGACGACGACCGTCTCGCCGGGCCTGGGCTGGCACTGAACGATCATCCCGCTGTAGGCCGTCAGCCCCAGCATCCCGAGTATCCCGACGGCCGTGGAGATGGGGGCGACGCCCGGGTCGAGCTTCCGCGGGAACATGTAGCCGAAGACGGAGACCCCTTCGCCGGTCAGTCCGTGGGTCTGCCAGCCGTTGGTGTTGAAGACGAAGTCGCCGGGTGGGTACTCCGGGATGCGGCTCTCGAGGACCTGCGAGACGGTGCGCCCGTGGCACGCGTCCCCCGGCGGGTCGAGGACGGAGCGCAGGCGTCCCCACTGGTATGGATCAAGCGAGAGATAGAGGGTACGCGTCAGCATCTGTCCGGGCCCGGGGCTCGGCATGTCCAGTTCGCGCCACGCGAAGTCTCCGTCCACGGGCCACCCGCCCGGGGGCGTGCGCGCCAGGATGCACCTGCGGTTGTGAGCGGCCACGTTTCAGTGATCGCCGGTCAGCGGCACGAACCGCACGGGCAGCACGTAGCGCATGGAGATCTCGCCGTCGCCGCCCTTCTCCACCACCGCCAGGTTCTGGTCCCAGTCGGTGCCGATGGGCAGGACCATCGTGCCGCCGGGCCGCAACTGATCGACCAGCTTCCCGGGCACGTCCTCGCCGACCGCCGTCACGATGATGGCGTCGAACGGGGCGGCTTCCGGCCAGCCGTACCAGCCGTCTCCCGCGCGGACGTGCACGTTGTCGAACCCGAGCCGGTCGAGGCGCTCCGCGGCGGACTCCGCGAGTTCCGGGATGATCTCGATCGTGTAGACGGAGTCGACGATCTTCGCGAGCACCGCGGCCTGGTAACCCGATCCGGTCCCGATCTCGAGGACGCGGTCGGCGGGGTCTGTGTCCATCAGGTGCGTCATGATGGCAACGATGTAGGGCTGCGAGATGGTCTGTCCGTGGCCGATCGGCAAGGGCCGGTTGACGTACGCTTCCCGCCGCGCGCGCTCGGGCACGAACTCGTCGCGCTGCACGGTCTGCATGGCCTCCATGACGCGGTCGTCCAGCCGGTCGACGCCCGTGAAGTTGCGCGTGCGCCGCACGTCGTCCCGGATGGCGTCGATCATCCCGCTCATCGTGGTCTGTGCGGCCGGGGTGCAGCCGAGGAGCGCCGCGAGGACCAGTGCGGCACGGCGCATGGCGTCAGCTGTAGAGGCCGTGCTCGAACAGGCTATCCCGGGACTGCGCGTACGCGGCGAGGAACTTCCCGGCGCGTTCGGCGCGGGCCATCGAGTCGTCCTGGCTCTCGTAGCCGTCGGAGATGCCCTGCTGCGTCAGGATCGCGAAGCGCGGCGGATTGCGGTCCAGCATGTCCTGCGGGATCTTGCCGACCAGGCCTTCCTGCGTGCGGATGTAAGGGCGGGCCATGTAGACGGGAATGCTGACGCGTAGCCCCGGCGCCGTCCGGTTGAAGGCGCCGTGCCAGGTGTTGCCGTGCCAGGCGAGGAGCGAACCGGCCGGGCATTCCACCGGGACGGCCGCCTCGTTGCCGCCCTCGCCGACGATCGCCTCGCGGCCGATGGGGGCGCGGCACCACTTGTGGCTCCCGGGGACGAACGCGGTCGAGCCGTTGTCGCGGTTGAAGTCCGTAAGCACGTACGTCATGTTGCAGACGAGCGCCTGTGGCGGCAGGGGGGCCGGCAGCGGCGTGTCCGAATGCAGGCTGAACGTGCTCTCGTTCGGGCCCTTCATGAAGCACCCCATGCTGGAGAGGACGACGCTGTACCCGCAGAGGTAGGTCGCCATGGCCAGCAGCACCGGGTTCATCAGCGCTTCCTCGAATACGCGGCCCTCGAACAGCAGGGACTGCATGAGGTCGCCGATCGGGGAGTCGCCGTCGCTGCCCAACAGTGCCGAGAAGCGACCCTTGAAGCCGGCGTGGGTGGAGCCGGTCTCGAGATCGGGCCGCACGCCGTTGCGTCGCTCGGCGACATCGAGGACGGCTTCGAGCAGGCGGTTGCGGAGCCCGTTCGGCGTCGCAAGTTCCGGAGGAATGACGGTGTAGCCGTGCGCGTCGAGATCGGCCACGTAGGATTCGAGGCCCAGCTCGCGGATCTCCGCCCAGGCCCGGTCGAGGTTGGTCCGGCCGTTGCCGTTGGTGGTCGTCATGATGAGGTCCTCGAGTGACGCTGCTAATGTACGTGGAATCCGAGGGAGGAGCCACCGCCCCCAAGCCGGTCGAGAGACGCGACATGACAGTGACCCGGTGGTTTCGGCGGGCGTTGCGTGCGGCTCGCTGTGGGCGTCGCCGAACGGCGGCTGCGAAGCTGCGAGCGGTTGCAGAGGCGGCGCGCCACGAATTCCCGACGGCCGACATCGACGAGATGCTGCGAGAGATCGAGGCGGGCTACCGCATCCGGTGACTGTCGTCGAGGCGAGGAGCCCTCGCGACGCGCCAATGCCGCGGGTCAGGCGACCCGGTGGGCGTGGAGCGTTTCGGCGCGCCCTCTTAGCGCGTCGGCGGTTTCCTCGAATCCACGCAGGATTGCCCTGGCGAACAGGGCCCGGACGATGGGCGCAAGCAGGCCGGCCATGACGTCCGTGGTGTGGTAGGTGCAGCGGTCGGGCCCGAGGGAGTTCACGATCTGGGTCTTCGACGCGGTGAGCAGCGACCGGCTCCCGTAAACCGAACTCCACGTCAGCCGTGTCGGCGGCTCGGCGACATCCGTGTGCTCCGTCACGTTCACGGGCAGCCGGCCGAGCAGGACGTGGGCGTGCACCGGCGACCCGGTCTTGAAGTCCGTCTCGATGCGGGTCGTGAACGGGTTCCACTCACCGTAGCGCGGCGCGTCCGTGAGGATGTCCCATACCGTCTCGGCGGGAGCGTCGATAGTCAGTGGGCGCGTTTCCACCACGAAGTCGAACACGCGTTCCTCCCGAAACGTTGCGGCGGTGGAGCCAATGTACGCCGGGGCCGGGAGCGGCGAAAGACCCTCAGTTGACGACGATCCCGCAGCCCCCTCGGCGCGGATCGCCGACCGCGACGAACGCTCCTTCGCGCGTCCCGGCGACGTGCACCCCCCCGAAGAACAGGTTCGCCCGGCCCCAGTGTTCGACGTCGTCGAAGGCGTCCTCGAGTTCCGCGACCGTGGCGGGCGAGAAGCCGCTCTCCAGACTCAGCCGCTCTCCCTCCACGTGCAGCCGCGGCGCCGCCACGGCCTCCTCGGGAGCGCGTCCGGCGCGCACCAGTTGGTCCAGGATCTGGAGGATCGCGCTGCGAATCCGGTTCGACCCGCCGGTGCCGAGCACGAGATGCGCGCCGGGCATCTCGACCAGGGTGGGCGCCATCATCGACGCGAGCCGCGTTCCCGGCGTCCACTTGTGGAAGCCCCCGGGGTTGATGTCCTCCTCGCCGAGCATGTTGTTCAGCATGATGCCGGTCCCCGGCACCAGGCGCCCGCAGCCTTCGCCGTTCGAGACGGTCATGGC
>JAPPHP010000015.1 GCA_028821035.1 Gammaproteobacteria bacterium
GTGATGACGATCGCGCCGAGGGACACGACGGTCTGCTAGAAGTGATCGGGACAGTGCGGCGCGTGCGGCGTCGCGAACAGGGCGTCGGCCCGGCGCAGCGTGGGCGTGTCGCCCTCGACCATGCCCCACGCCGCCAGTTCCCGGGCCGAGCGGCGGCCCGTGTAGAGGAGCGCCAGGGCCTTGATCGAGAGACTCAGGTCCGGCGTTCCGCGGCCAGGCGTGACCTCCGCGGAACCGCCCGCAACGGTGACGCGCCAGGTGCCGGCGTTCCACGGCGCCAGGGTGTCCTCCGAGATCGTGAGCGAGAGTTCCCCGTCCACGTCCCAGCCCCGTCCGGCAAGGGCGGCGGGCGCGTCGACCACCCGCAGCCAGAATCCCTCGTGGTCCCGGGCATGCAGCATCCGCGGCTCCATGAAGTACTCGACGGCCGGGTCGTCCGACGGCGCGTTGTCCCAGCGAACGCTGCCGACGAGGTCGTGCCGCCCGATGAAGCTCCACAGCGACCGGTACGCACCGGGCGATAGCCACGCGAGGTCCCGTATGGCGATCTCCTGGTTTCGGCTGGCGTGGTCGCGCTTGCCGGCGCGCAGCGTGTAGATGACGTAGCCGTCGGGCTGGCCGTCGGCCTCGCGCGAAAGGGCGATGTGGATCGGGCCCTCGGCATCGTCCTCGTCGAGGGCGTTGTTCAGCCAGAGCGGGCGCGCACGGTGCAGGTAGCACATGCGGTCGGCGATGAAGGCGATGTACACCCGTTTGGCGAGCTCGTAGCCCGATGCCACGTCCAGACGCTCGACCGTACTCGACCCGGCGTCGCCGTCGTAGAAGCCGATGTCCGCCGTGTCCACGCGGTAGTTTCGCAGCACGGACACCATCGAGTACCCGTAACGTTGGTAGATCGCGGCCTGCGAGGCCCACAGCGACGCCACCGCCTGCCCCCGCTCGCGCATGTCCGCGAACGCCTGGGTCGTGATGCGTCGGACCAGGCCCTGGCGGCGGTACTCGGGCAGCGTGCCGACCGCCGACACGCCGCCCATGGGCACGGCCGTGCCGTTGGCGCGCATCGTGAACGGGATGGTCGAGTAACTTGCCACGAGACGCGATCCCTCGAACGCGCACGTCGTCCACTCCGGGCGGGTGGTGGCCGTGATCGTGTTCTCGGCCCCGTCGCCGTGGTTACCGCCGTAGACGTAGCTCGTGAGCTGGCCGAGCTGGTCGAACTCCTCGGATCTCACGGGGCGCAGTTCGATGGGCATGAGCGCTTCCCCTATTGATTCCTGCGCGTCGACGCCAACGTCGGCGCGGCAGTTCCTGGCGCATGTTCGCAGAGTTGATTGACCGCCGTCACCATACAGGTAACGTCCGCACCATGTCCTACGCGGAACGACTGCCCGACGCCACCCGCATGCGCGCCGAGGCGATGGGAAAAACGGGGCTGCGCTGGATCGCCGGCCTCGACGCGTCGATGGCGCACCTGGAGGAAACCTGGGACGCGCGTTTCGGCACGGTGTTGCAGGGCGGGTCGGAGAGCCTGGTGGCGGAGGCCACGCTGGCGGACGGGCGCGAAGCCGTCGTCAAGGTCGGCCTGCCGGCATACGGCGACCTCTCTGGCGAGGCCAGGGTCTACGCGCTCGCCGGCGGGCGCGGTTACGCGGAACTCCTCGCCTGGGATCGCTCGGTCAACGCGCTTCTGCTCGAACGTCTCGGGGCGCCGCTTCGGGACGCGTTCGCCGCCACGGAGGCGCAACTGGCGGCCCTCTGCCGCACGCTCGAGGATGCCTGGGTGGCGGTGCCCGACGCCGAGGGGCTGATGACCGGGGCGGAGAAGGCGCGTTGGCTCAGGGACTTCATCGAGGGGAAGTGGTCGGCGCTCGGACAGCCCTGCGACCGCGCGACCAGGGACCGGGCGGTCTCCTTCGCCGAGGAGCGGGAAGACGCCTTCACGCCGGCCAATGCGGTACTCGTCCACGGAGATGCCCACGCGGAGAACGCGTTGCTCGCCCCGTCGCTGCCCGGCGACCGCTTCAAGTTCGTGGATCCGGACGGACTCCACGCGGAAAAGGCCTGCGACCTCGCGGTGCCGATGCGCGAGTGGAGCAGGGAACTGCTTGCCGGGGACACCGGCCGCCTGGCGCGCGCGCGGTGCGAGACGCTGGCCGCGGCTACCGGTGTAGACGCCACGGCGATCTGGCAGTGGGGTTACATGGAGCGGGTCTCGACCGGGTTGACGATGCTCGACATTGGCATGCGGGCAGAGGGGCTCGAGTCGTTGGCGGTCGCCGAGCGCATTCGGCGTTCGTGAATTCGTCGCCGGGCTACGTCACCGCTTCGGCACCCCGTACAGGTACCGCGTGTTCACCTCCGCCTCGTTCCCGTCCGGGTCGATCATGAAGAGCGCGCGGCCCTTGCCCCGTTCGCCCATCGGCCCCCGGGTGAAGATGTTCGCGGCGGCCGCGCGGGCGGCGACCGCGTCGAAGTCGTCTTCCGTCACGCTGAAGGAGAAGTGCATCGGCCCACCGCCCCGGTGGCGCCCCGAGTGCCCCTGGACCTGCAGCACGACGTGGCTGCGCTCGCACTGCAGGTAGGCCCGCTCCTCGGTGCGCGAAACGACCGGAATCCCGATGAGGTGCTCGTAGAAGTCGACGGCCTTCGCGAGGTCGCTGACGTCGAGGAAGATCTCTTCGATTCCGATGACGCTCATGGGAGCCCCTGCGATCCTGCCTGGTGGCAGTGTAGACCACGCGCCGTTGTGACCGACGTCGACCCGGTATCATCGCGCCGCCGACCGCACCCGCGAGGAGACCAAGAGATGCCCCGAGGCCTGTCCGACGAGCGCCTGCGGAACCTGCACGACCATGCCAAGGGCTACGTCGACCGGGGCGCCCTGCCCGGCTACGCCTGCCTGGTCTCCCGGGGCACGCCGGACGTCTGGTTCAACGCCTATGGCCACATGGACATCGAGCGGGACCTCCCGGTCTGGCGCGACACGATCTTTCGCATCTACTCGATGACGAAACCGATCACCAGCGTCGCGCTGATGATGCTCTACGAGGAGGGGCGGTTTCAGCTCGACGACCCCGTGTCGAAGTACATCCCCTCGTGGGAGGGCCTCGAGGTCTTCGCCGACGGCGATGAGGAGCGGTACAAGACCGTGTCGCCGGAGCGCCCGATGACGGTCAAGGATCTCCTGTCGCACACCTCCGGCCTGACCTACGGCTTCATGAACAGCCACCCGGTGGACGCCCTGTATCGCAGCCGCGAAGTGGGCGAGGGGGATCTGCAGGCCATGATCGACGCCCTGGCGGACCTGCCCCTGCAGTTCGCGCCGGGCACGCGCTGGAACTACGGCTACTCGACCGACGTGTGCGGCTACCTCGTGCAGGTCCTCTCGGATCGCGACCTCGACGTGTTCGTGGCGGAGCGCATCACCGAGCCCCTCGGCATGCGCGACTCCGGGTTCCAGGTGCCCGAGGCGTCGCTGCCGCGCTTCGCCGCCTGCTACGAGTACACCGGACCGGACGCCTATCGGCTGCAGGACGACCCTCGGGAGAGCCGTTACCGGAAGCCCCCGGAGCGTCTCTCCGGAGGGGGCGGCATGGTCTCGACGATCGACGACTACCACCGTTTCGCGCGCATGCTGCTTGGCAAGGGCGAGCTTTCGGGCACACGCCTGCTCGGTCGCAAGACCGTCGAGTACATGACCTGCAACCACATGCCGGGCAACTGCGACCTCGCCGCCATGGGTCAGCCGGTGTTCAGCGAGACGCCGTACGACGGCATCGGCTTCGGACTTGGTTTCTCGGTGACCCTGGACCCGGCGGCGGCCGGCGTCCTGGACTCGCCTGGCGAGTTTGCCTGGGGCGGAGCGGCGAGCACCTATTTCTGGGTCGATCCGGTGGAGCAGCTGATCGTCGTGTTCATGACGCAGCTGCTGCCGTCCTCGTCCTACCCGATCCGGCGGGAGCTGAAGACGCTGGCATATTCGGCACTGGTCGACTGAGAGCGACGCGCGCGGGCTCAAGGCATCGCTTCCTCCGGCGACATGGGCCGAGGCTGGCTCCTGGCGATCCGTACCTCGCGGATCGCGACGAGCGGGTTGGCCCCGGCCGCCGGGTCAGTGCGCCAACGGTCGGTCGCCCGGGCAACCGTGCGCTCGTCGTCTCCCCGCAGCCCCTCCTCGCGCAGCACGACGCGTCTCCCGCGAGGGGTTTCGATCACGATCTCGTACCAGCAGCGCAGTCGCATCCGCAGCGGAGGCGCGCTGCGTTTCTCGAGGGCGCCCGTCGCTATCCAATCCACGTAACGGAAGCGTTTGCTCTCCTCCGGCTGGCGCCAGGCCGCTTCCGGAGCCCTCGACGACAGCCAGTGCCGCTCCAGCAGGCTCTCGACCTGCCACACCGCGTCCACCAGCGCGATACGACGTTCGACCCAGATGCCTTCCGCGATCCGCGCAACCATCGTCGGTCGTCGCCCGGTGCCGATCGCCCCGGAGACACGCGGTTGTGCGTAGTCGTGGACGCCGCGCACCCAGATGCCGTGCTCGCCGTACCCGCTCGGCACCGCATGCTCCCCACCGTCCGACCCCGGTTCGATCCGGTCGATGAACACCTCCCCGATCGTTTCGAAGCCGCTGTCGATCTCGAGGAACGGGTCATCCAGGACGGAATCCAGTTCGCTCAGTCCCCCTTGGACCTCGAAAAGCTCTCCCCGGGTCTGGAGTGCGCGGAGCACCATGACCGGCCCGGTGTATCCCGCCGGTGGCGGCGCGAGCGGTACGCTGTCATCCCGCGGCCCTTTCGTCGTGTCCCGGCGTACGCGATTCAGGACATGTCTCGCCTGCCGGATCCGAGGGCCGCCGGTCCAGACGGTCCGGCCGCGTTCCGAACGTTTGCTGACCGCCTCGTCGAGGCGGATGCCCGCGAGTTCCAGCGCCAGCCGCGTCGGCCGCAGCGCCGACCCGATGCCCTTGACGCTCCGCGTTCCAAGAGCGGTGCGGACCTGCTCGCTCGTGAGCGTGGTGCCCGAAACCGAGAGCGGGTCGAGGATGGCGAGTCCAGCCCAGTACTTGTCGAGATAGCGGTCGCCGGACTCGTCCATACCCGTGGAATAGTCTCCCTGCGGCCGAAAATCAATCCGGGCGACGACTCGCGCGAGTCGCGATCCGTGAACGGGTTCGTCGGGCGACCTGGTGAGTAGCACACATGGGCGGGTTCAGTCGGGCGGCTCTGGTGGCATCGGGTATCATCGCGCGGCGGCAAAGAGGGGGTTCCTGCCATGCGCACTCTTGTCCTCGGCATCGCGGTCGTCGTGGTCGCGGTCTTGGCTTACGTCCTGGTCTGGCGCGACGCGCCGGAGCCGGCGCCCGAACCGGTAGAGGCGCCTGAAGCCCCGGCGGCGCCCGCGGCCCCGCCGCCGACCATCGGCCTGATCGACGACGCACGCATCGTCAATGCCGACAGCGAGCCCGGCAACTGGCTCGCGCACGGCCGCACCTTCGAGGAGCAGCGTTTCTCGCCGCTGACGGACATCAACCGGGAGAACGTGGGCGAACTCGGACTGCAGTGGTACCGCGACCTCGGCACGAACCGGGGTCAGGAGGCGACCCCCATCATCGTGGACGGCACGATGTTCATCGCGAGCACGTGGAGCCGCGTGCACGCGATCGACGCGGTCACGGGCGAGGAGATCTGGGCGTACGACCCGCAGGTGCCGCGCGCATGGTCGCGCTGGGCGTGCTGCGATGTCGTGAACCGCGGGGTGGCCGTGTACGGCGGCCGCGTGTACGTCGGCAGCCTGGACGGCCGGCTGATCGCCCTCGACGCGGCGACGGGGGCGCTCGTGTGGGAGGTCGACACGCTGATCGACCGGGAGCGGCCGTACACGATCACCGGCGCGCCCCGGGCGGCGCGCGGCAAGGTCTTCATCGGCAACGGCGGCGCGGAGTATGGCGTCCGGGGCTACGTGACGGCGTACGACGCCGAGACCGGCGAGCAGGCCTGGAGGTTCTTCACCGTGCCCGGCGACCCCTCGCTCCCCTTCGAACACCCGGAAATGGAGATGGCCGCCGACACGTGGAAGGGCGGCGAGTGGTGGGAGATCGGCGGCGGCGGGACCGTCTGGAACTCCATCGTCTACGACCCCGACTTCAACCAGGTCTACCTCGGCGTCGGCAACGGCGCGCCGTGGACCCGCGCGATCCGCTCGCCGGGCGGCGGGGACAACCTGTTCCTCGCGGCCATCGTCGCCGTCGACGCCGACACGGGCGTCATGAACTGGTACTACCAGACCACCCCCGGCGACAACTGGGACTACACCGCCGTGCAGGACATCGCCCTGGCCGAGATGGAAGTGGACGGCGCGATGCGCAAGGTCCTGATGCAGGCGCCGAAGAACGGCTTCTTCTACGTCATTGACCGCGGCAGCGGCGAGCTGCTGCGCGCGCACCCCTTCGCCACGATCACCTGGGCGACCCACGTGGACATGGAGACCGGGCGTCCGGTGGAGAACCCGGAAGTCGACTACTCGGAGGAGCCGCAGTGGATCCTGCCGGGGCCGATCGGCGCCCACAACTGGCAGGCCATGTCGGTCGACGTGGCGGCGGGCCTGGTCTACATCCCCGCGCAGGACAACCCGCTCATCTACGGCATGTCGGAGGAGTGGCAGGAGACCGGCGTCTACAAGTACAACCCGGGCGCCTGGAACCTCGGCATCGAGTTCGGGCGCATCTCGCAGCTCCTGGTCGAGAACACCGCGGACGCGCCGGCCGCGAAGGGCTATCTCAAGG
>JAPPHP010000469.1 GCA_028821035.1 Gammaproteobacteria bacterium
GCGCGGGCGAACTGCTCGCGGTGACCGACCCCGCCACCCAGAACGTACTCACGGAGGTGCCTTTCGCGACGCCGGACGAGATCGACCGCGCGGTGGCGAGCGCACTCGAGGCCTTCGGGACCTGGCGCGAGACGCCGACGCCGGAACGCGCCCGGCTGATGATGAACTACCAGGCGCTCCTGAAGCGCTACCAGGACGACATCGCGAAGATCGTCTCCGCCGAGACGGGCAAGACGTTCGCCGACGCGAAGGGCGACGTCTGGCGCGGCATCGAGGTGGTCGAGTACGCCTGCAACGTGTCGAGCCTGATGATGGGCGAGACCGTCGAGAACGTCGCCCACAACATCGACACGTACAGCATCGTCCAGCCGCTCGGCGTCTGTGCGGGGATCACGCCGTTCAACTTCCCCGCCATGATTCCGCTGTGGATGTTCCCGTTGGCCATCGCCTGCGGGAACACGTTCGTCCTCAAGCCCTCGGAACAGGACCCGATGACCCCCAACCGGCTCATCGAGCTGTTCGTCGAGGCGGGCGCGCCGCCCGGGATTGTGCAACTCGTGCACGGCGGCAAGGAGCAGGTCGATGCGCTGCTGGCCCATCCGGACGTGAGGGCGGTGTCGTTCGTGGGTTCGGTGCCCGTGGCGCAGTACGTCTACCGCACCGGGACGCAGAACCTGAAGCGCGTGCAGGCCATGGCCGGCGCCAAGAACCACATGGTCGTCATGCCGGACGCGGACCGCGAGCAGGTGATCTCCAACCTGGTCGGCGCCTCCTGCGGGGCCGCGGGCCAGCGCTGCATGGCCATCAGCGCGGCGGTGTTCGTCGGCGAGAGCGCGGAGTGGCTGCCCGAACTGCGCGACGCCATGGCGGCGGTCCGACCGGGCGCGTGGGACGACGACGGCGCCGGGTACGGGCCGCAGATCACGCCGCAGGCGAGGACGCGCATCCTCGACTACATCGGCCGCGGCCGGAACGAGGGCGCTTCGTTGTTGCTCGACGGTTCCGACTGCACGGTGGAGGGATACCCGGACGGCAACTGGGTGGGCCCGACGCTGTTCGCCGACGTCACCCCCGACATGTCCATCTACCGCGACGAGATCTTCGGCCCCGTGCTGGTGACATCGGCGGTCGACACGCTCGACGAGGCGATCCGCTTCGTCAATGCCAACCCCTACGGGAACGGCACGTCCATCTTCACGGCGAGCGGCGCGGCAGCGCGGCGCTTCCAGCACGAGATCGACGTCGGCCAGGTCGGCATCAACGTCCCCATTCCCGTGCCGCTACCGTTCTTCTCCTTCACCGGGTGGAAGCAGTCCTTCTTCGGCGACCAGCACGCCTACGGCAAGCAGGCCGTGAAGTTCTACACGGAGACGAAGACGGTGACCGCCCGCTGGTTCCAGGACGCGCCCTCGCAAGGTCCCGAGATGACGATCCGGCTGCGCTGATGGACTTCGGCCTCACGGCGGAGCAGCGCGCGTTCCGGGACACCGCGCGGGAGTTCAGCGACCGCGAGTTCGCGCCCCACGCGGCTCGGTGGGACGCCGAACAGGTGTTTCCGAGGGACACCATCGAGCGGGCCGGCGCGCTCGGGTTCTGTGCGCTCTATGCGCCGGAGGCCATCGGCGGCATGGGGCTGCCGCGGCTGGATTCGAGCATCGTCCTCGAGGAACTCGCCCGCGGCTGCACGTCCACCACCGCGTACATCACGATCCACAACATGGCGCTCTGGATGATCGCCACCTTCGGGTCGGAGGACGCGAAGGCGACGTTCGGTCCCGGGCTCGTCTCGGGTGCGCGGCTCGCTTCCTACTGTCTCACCGAGCCCAACGCCGGGTCCGACGCGGCCTCGCTTCGGACGGTCGCGCGCAAGGACGGCGACTGCTACCGGATGACCGGGACGAAGGCGTTCATCTCGGGCGGTGGGGACACGGACGTGCTCGTGGTGATGGCGCGCCTCGCCGACCGTTCGGGCGTGCACGAGGGCGCTGGAGGCATCTGCAGCTTCGCGGTGCCCGCGGACAGCCCGGGCGTGTCCTTCGGGCGCAAGGAAGCCAAGATGGGCTGGAACAGCCAGCCGACGCGGCAGATCGTCTTCGACGACGTGGAAGTGCCCTCCGCCTACCGCCTCGGCTCGGAGGGGGAGGGCTTCAAGATCGCCATGCGCGGCCTCGACGGCGGCCGGATCAACATCGCGACCTGCTCGGTGGGCGCCGCGCAGGCGGCGTTCGACGCGGCGTCGTCGTACCTGCGGGAACGCCGCCAGTTCGGCCAGGCGCTCGCGAGCTTCCAGGGGCTGCAGTTCCGGCTTGCCGACATGGCCACCGACCTCGTGGCCGCGCGCAACATGGTGCGCATGGCCGCGTGGAAGCTCGACCACGGAGACCCGGAAGCAACGATGTACTGCGCCATGGCCAAGCGCTTCGCCACCGACGCCGGCTTCGACATCTGCAACCAGGCCCTCCAGCTCCACGGCGGGTATGGATACCTCAAGGAGTTTCCTCTCGAACGCCACGTGCGCGACACGCGCGTGCACCAGATTCTCGAGGGCACCAACGAGGTGATGCGCGTCATCATTTCCCGCCGGCTGCTGATGGAGCAGGCCGTCGAACTGGTCTGACCGCGGCGCCCGCGCGCCGACGGCGCGCAGGACACACCCCCAAGGCGCAGACAAGGAGTCCCGCCATGACCATCGAATCGAAATCCGACAAGCTGCGGGCGGAGGTGCGCGGGCAGACCGTGCTCGTGACCATCGACAACCCGCCGGCCAACACCTGGGACCAGCAGAACCTGGCTGCCCTCACCGACCTGGTGGACGACTGCGAGGCCGACCGCGACGTCTACGCGATCGTGGTCACCGGCGCCGGCGAGCGCTTCTTCTCGGCCGGCGCGGACCTCAAGGTGTTCGCCCCGGGGGACAAGGGCGTCGCCGCCGAGATGGCCGCGGCGTTCGGCCATGCCTTCGAGCGTCTCGCCGCCTTCCGGGGCGTGACCATCGCCGCGATCAACGGCTACGCGATGGGCGGCGGGCTCGAATGCGCCATGGCCTGCGACATCCGCATCGCGGAGCGCCAGGCGTCCATGGCGCTGCCGGAGGCGTCGGTGGGACTCCTGCCCTGCGGCGGTGGCACGCAGAACCTCGCCTGGCTGGTGGGGGAAGGGTGGGCAAAGCGCATGATCCTGTGCGGAGAGCGCGTCGACGCCGACACGGCGGCCAGGATCGGCCTGGTGGAGGAGGTGGTCGATACGGGCAGTGCGCTGGAGACGGCGCTCGCCCTGGCGGAGCGCGTATCCGGCCAGAGCCCGCCGGCGGTCGCCTCCTGCAAGCGCCTGATCCAGCTCGGTCGCTCGTCTTCCATCGCGGCTTCGTATCGGCCCGAACGCGACGCGTTCGTCGACCTCTTCGACACGGCGGACCAGAAGGAGGGCGTCAACGCCTTCCTCGAGAAGCGGCCCCCGCGCTGGGTCAACGGCTGATGGCGGACCCGGCCCGGATTCGGTTCGAGGAGGTTTCGCTGGGGTCCGGGCGCTGCCTGGGCGTCGCGACGCTCGATTCCGAGGAGACGCTCAACGCACTCTCGCTGCCCATGGCGCATGCCCTGGATGCGCAACTCGTGCGGTGGGCGGAGCGCGAGGATGTCGCCTGCGTACTCCTCAGGGGCGAGGGCGAGCGCGCGTTCTCCGCCGGCGGCGACATCCAGGACCTCTACCGGGCGATGGTGAAGAACCATGCGGCCGGCGCGACCGTCGACGACACGCCCGACCGCTTCTTCGAGGCGGAGTACCGGCTCGACTACCGCATCCACACGTTTCCGAAGACCGTCGTGGCCTTCGGCCGGGGCTTCGTCATGGGCGGGGGGCTCGGGCTCTACTCGGCGTCAGCGGTCCGCGTGGTCACCCCCACGACCCGTATCGCGATGCCCGAGGTGACGATCGGCCTGTTTCCGGACGCGGGCGCCACGTGGATCCTGCGCGGGCTGCCGCCGCACCTGGCGCTGTTCCTGGGCGCCACGGGGACGCGCATGGACGCGGCCGATGCCCTCTACGCGGGCCTCGGCACGCACTTCACCGGTAGCGACTGCGATCCCGTGGCGGCGCTGGTCGGTGCGGACGGAGACCCCGATCGTGCGTTCGACGCCGATCCGGCGCTCGAGACCGGGAGCCTGGAGATGGCGGACCCCGTCCTCGCGGAGGCGCTTCCCGAGATTCCGGCCGACGCCGCGGGTGCGCGGGCCGCGCTGGAGGCATTGGCCGGCGTCGGCGACTGGTTCGGGCGTGGGCTCGCCACGATGCGCGGAGGCTGCCCGACCACCGTCGGCATCGTCTGCGAACAACTGCGTCGGTCGCCGGCCCTCGATCTTGCGGACTGCTTCCGCATGGAGATGACGATCGCGAGCCGCTGCGCGCGGTTCGCCGACTTCGCGGAAGGGGTGCGCGCGCTGATCGTCGACAAGGACGGCGCCCCGCGGTGGCGGAACGACGGGGCTCAGGAGCACGTGCTCGCCCACTTCGAGCCGCCGTGGGAGATCAATCCCCTGTTCGATCTCGGGAGGACCGGAACATGAGAGTCGGATTCATCGGCGTCGGCAACATGGGCGGTCCGATGGCGAGGAACCTCGCGGCCGCGGGGCACGAAGTAGCCGTGCACGACCTGGTGCCGGAGCTGGTCGCGGCCTGCGTCGCGGCTGGCGCCGCAGCGGCGGGATCGGCCCGCGCGGCGGTCGCCGACGCGGAGGTCGTCGTCAGCATGCTGCCGGCGAGCAAACACGTGCATGGACTCTACGTGGAGGAAGGCCTGCTGGACGTCATCGACCCCGACGCCACGGTCGTCGACTGCTCGACCATCGCTCCGGCCACCGCCCGGACGGTGGCCGCAGAGGCCGCGGAGCGTGGCATCGACATGCTGGACGCGCCGGTGTCGGGCGGCACGGCTGGTGCTGCGAACGCCACGCTGACCTTCATGGTGGGCGGAGACGGCGCCGTCCTGGAAAGAGTCCGCCCGCTGCTCGATCAGATGGGGGCGAACGTCTTCCACGCCGGCGGCCGCGGCGCGGGACAGACGGCCAAGGTGTGCAACAACATGCTGCTGGCCGCGCAGATGACGGCCACGGCGGAGGCGCTCGCGCTCGGCGTCGCCGAAGGACTGGACCCGGCGACGCTGTCCGCCATCATGCAGCGCTCGTCGGGCGGCAACTGGCCGCTCAACGTCTACAACCCCTGGCCGGGCGTCATGGAGGGCGTGCCGGCGTCGAGGGGGTACGAGGGCGGTTTCCTCGTGGATCTCATGATCAAGGACCTGGAGCTCGCGCTGGACGCGGCCAGCGCGTCCGGCACGCCGGTGGCGATGGGGTCGCTGGCCCGCAACCTCTACCGCCTGCACCGCCGGGTGAACGATGCCGGAGGGCTCGACTTTTCGAGCATCCAGTTGCTGGTCGAGCCAGGGGCGGGGCAGAACTGATCGAGCGTTTCGGGTTGAAACGGACCATCTAATGGTCCATATTTCCCGGAACACGCTGGCTGCCGACCCCCACCATGAGGATTTCCGTGTCTGAGGCCAAGGGAAAGTTGACGGAGCTTGTCCGCCGCGCCGAACAGGGCGACGAGGTTGTGCTCACCAGGCACGGGCAAGCGACGGTCACACTCGTGCCTGTGCGGCCACGGCCGAATGTCGATGCGCGTCGGGCACTGCTTGCCGCCGTCCGTGAAGCTGCCGCGAAGAAGGTCCTTCCAGGCGCGAGCGCGGCACGGAGTCAGGACTTCCTGTACGGCGGCACCGGTTTGCCGGAGTGATCGTGGTCGACACGTCCGCCCTGATGGCCGTGCTCCTGGGCGAACCATCCGCGGCTGACTGCGCGGAGATTCTGGCGTCCAGGCAAGTGATGATCTCGGCGACCACGCTTGCGGAAGCGCTGGTCGTGGCCGACCGGCGTGGGTTGCGCAACGAGATGACCAGCTTGATCGACGGCATGGGCGTCGACGTTGTTGACGTTTCTGCGGCCACCGCCCGCCGTGTTGCCGACACCTATGCGCGGTGGGGCAAGGGCGTGCACGGGGCCGCTTTGAACTTCGGCGACTGCTTTGCCTACGATCTGGCGACAATCAACGACTGTCCCCTGCTTTACGTCGGCAAGGACTTCGGTCGAACCGACGTCACGCCGGCGTTGCGGGCGCCGGCGGGGCGATGACCCCCCCCCCGCCTGCGGCAGATCGCGCGTTAGCGAGGCAATCCAATCCTCGACGCGCACGCTGGCACGGGCCGGCCACACCAACCGTCAGCCGGTTCGTGGCGCAGCCCCAACAAGGTCGCTCAGCCGCTTGTCGAAGTCCGCCGGTCGATGGAAGACGAAGGTCCGCCCTTGTCTTGCCTGGTCGAGCAGCCCCAGATCGGCGAGCTTCAGGAGATCGGTGCGGGCAGTCTCGTAGGTCACGTTGTGTGAGCGCCGGTGGCCCGCGATCGTGTACACGGCATCCGGATGGCGCTGCATGTGCGCGAGCAACGAACGTTGTCGATAGTTCAGCAACGCGCCGGTCCCCCGTCCACCGAGCAGCCGTTCGGCTTCGCGCATCTGGCGGGCCTTCCGGGCGAGGTACCGGTGGAGTTCGCGCACGGAACGCAGGATCACGCGGAGGTGGTAGTCGAGGAAATACGTGACGTCGTTGTCGTCGGTCTCGGAGAACAGGTACGCGCGCATGTACTGGGCGGGCGCCTTGCGGATGATCGTCGAAATCGAAAGGAACTCGGTCATCCAGTAGCCCGATCT
>JAPPHP010000234.1 GCA_028821035.1 Gammaproteobacteria bacterium
CGAACGCCGCGTCCTCGAACTCTCGCTGGTCGCCCAGCAGGCCGTCGCGACGCGCACCGAGAACAACCGCCTGCGCGAACTCCTCGGCAGCCGACCGCGGGTCTCCGGGGCCGTCCTCGTCACCGAGCTGATCGGCGTCGTCCCGGACCCCGGCAAGCATCGCATCCTGATCGACAAGGGGACCGTGGACGGCGTGTCGGTCGGCGCCTCCGTCGTGGACTCCCAGGGACTGTTCGGCCAGGTGATCGAGGTGTCTCGCGCCAGCAGCGTCGTCTTGCTGATCACCGACTCGACGCACGCGACCCCGGTGGAGGTCAGCCGCAACAACCTGCGCTCGATCGCCACCGGCCTCGGCCGCTACGACTGGATGGAACTCGAGGCGGTACCGTTCTCCGCGGACGTCCGCCGCGGAGATCTCGTGGTCAGCTCGGGACTCGGCGGACGGTTCCCGAGAGGCTACCCGGTCGGCGAAGTGGCCGACGTCGAGAAGCATCCGACGGCACGGTTCGCAACGGTCCGCGTGCGTCCGAGCGCCGCGCTGAACCGGAGCCGGCACGTGCTGGTCGTGTTCCCGGACGCCGAGCCTGACGGCGTGCCGGCCGGCACGGAAGAAGCCGGATGAACCCCCTGCGCGGGGGCTGGCTCGTCGGCCTGACGTTCTTCGCGGCGGCGACGCTCGCGGTCGCGCACCTGCCCGCCGGCCTGCCCGAGTGGGTCGGCTGGCTGCGACCCGCCTGGGTGCCGCTGGTCCTGTTCTTCTGGATCCTGGAGCGACCGCACCGTATCGGCCTCATCAGCGTCTGGGCATTCGGGCTGCTGCTCGACGTCGTCCTCTCCGAGCCCCTCGGGTTGAACGGGTTCGCACTGACCGTCATGGCGGTGCTGGGCCTGTCCGCATACGAACGGCTGCGCATGATCAACGTGTTCCAGCAGGCCGCCGCGCTGCTGCTCCTCGTCCTCGCGGCGGAATTCGGCAAGACACTGGTCGTGGCTTTCGCCCAGGGCGCGCCCCTCTCCGGCCAGTTCGTCGCGGCAGCGGCGGTCACGGCCCTGCTCTGGCCGTTGGTCGTCGGCCCCTTGCGCTGGGCCACCTGGCGCGCCGGCACGGCGTGATCGTCCTGGCCTCCGCCTCGCCGCGCCGGGCGGAGTGGCTCGAGCGGATCGGCGTTCCGTTCCTGGTCCGGCCGGTGGCGATCGACGAGTCCCCACGGCCGGACGAACCGGTCGCCGCCTACGTGCTGCGCCTCGCGCGCGAGAAGGCGGCCGCGGCCGTGACCGACGGCATCGTGCTGGCCGCGGACACGGCCGTCTGGCAGGACGGCCGCATCTTCGGCAAGCCCCGGGACGAGCGCGACGGGATCGCGACGCTGCTCGCGCTGTCGGGCCGCGAACACCAGGTGTTCACGGGGCTGCACGTCCGCTCCGCGGACCGCGAGGCCTGCCGGCTGGCGTCCGCGACGGTCACCTTCCGATCCATAGACCCCGCCGAAGCGGCCGCCTACTGGCGCACGGGGGAGCCCGCCGACAAGGCCGGGGGGTACGGCATGCAGGGCATGGGCGGGGTCTTCGTCAGCCGCATCGACGGCAGCCCCGGGGCCGTCGTCGGGCTGCCGTTGCGGGAGACCCACGACGTGCTCCGGTCCTTCGGTGTTTCCTGCTGGTCCGCCCCGCCCACACGAACCGCCTGACCGGGCCCGCCCCCGGGGCGCTGCCGGTCGCTTCGTTCAAGCTCCGTTCACTCCGCCGGGATACCGCGGGGGTATGATGTGCGCGTGCCGTTGCCGCCGCCGAGACGTGCGTTGCCCGGTTTTGGAAGGAGGTTGTTCGTCGTGGCCGCCGTGGCCGCCGTCTGCGCCGCGGCCATGCAGGGCGGCGGGCGGCTGCTCGTCGCCGCGCTGCCGGAACTGGAACCCCGCGTCAACGCCTGGCTGGCATCCCGCGACGTCACCGTCCATGGCCTGTGGGGTTCCTGGAGGCACCTGAACCCCGTCGTCGGCGCCGCATCGCTCGTGTTGCCGGGCGCCGAAGTCCACGACGTCGCCCTCGAAATCGATGTCGTCGAGAGCCTGTGGCGCAACCGTATCGTCGCGCGGCGTTTCGCGGTCGGCGACGCCCGGCTGCGCCTCGAGCAGGGTCCGGGCGGCTGGCGCCTGGAGGGCGCCGCCGACGGTCCGGCTCCCGACCTCGGGGCGTTCTTCCGCCATAGCGACGAAGTCCGCGTCCATGCCCGGGTGGAGTTCCTGGCCAACGGCTCCTCCGGCGCTGTCGACCTTGCCCTCGCCGCGCTCAACGAGGCGCCGGCGCACCGCTGGCAGGCCGAACTCTCTACCGACCCGGCCTGCGGCGACTGCTACGCGCGACTCGACGCCGACGTCCGTCAGACCGGGCCCGGCATCGGGGACCAGGCCGGAGCCGTGCGCTTTCAGGCGCGGCAGTTCCGCGTACCCGCCGCCCTCGCCGAGGCCCTGGGGGTGCCGGCGATGGTCCTCGAAGCCACGGGGCAGTGGACCGGGGACGGCACCGACGCAGCGGGACGGACGGACTGGCACGTGTCGGAGATGACCCTCCCCGGCGGACCGGCAAGCCTGACGGTCCACGCCACCGCGGCCGGAGCGCACGGTCTCTACCGCGGGGCCGGATCGCTGCGGGCCGCGACGCCCGACACGGAGGTGTCGGCCGAGGACATCGGGTTCGCAGCGGATGCGGCCGGCGCCCTGACCCTGTGGGCGGACCTCCTGGACCTCGGAGCCTGGAACGCCCTGCTCGTTTCCGCCTTCGGCGCCGGCGGGACGCTCGGCCGCTGGTTCCACGGCGTCGGTGCACGGGGCGAACTCCGGGACGTGCGACTGCACGTCGACCGGGAAGGGATCGCCTACGAGGGACTGCTGTACGGTGCGAACACCGAGAGTTTCAACGGCATCCCGCGGCTCGAGGACGCTCGCGGCCGACTGCGCGGACACCTGCACGCCCTGCGGATAGCACTCGCCGGAGCACCGTTGCGCGCGGCGATGCCGGAGCACTTCGACGGCAGGTGGCACTACGACACCGCCGCCGGGGAAGTCACCCTCTGGTTCGATACCGGGTACCTGGGCCTGCGGGCAACGGGGGACCTCAGGTCCGAGGAGGCGGCCGTCGAACTGGCCCTGGCCCTGACCCGGCCTCACGACCCGCTCGAGGGACACCTGTCGATGCTGGCGCGTGTGGATCGCACCACGGTAGGTCATGCCAGGCAGTTCCTGCCCCGGGAACTCCGGGGCGAGTTGCGCTCCTGGCTGGACGCGGGCCTGGTGGGAGGACGACTGGCGGGGGCCGCGCTCGCCTACCACGGCCACACGCGCACGCTGCCGGACCTGCCGATGCGCCGTATCGCGCTGACCGGAGAGGTTCGCGAGGGCGCGGTCGCCTATCACCCCGACTGGCCGATCGCGGAGGCCCTCTCGGGGCGCGTCACCGTCAGCGGCACCGCCGTCACCGGGCGCTTCGACGCGGGCATGTCCCTCGGTCTGCCGGTACAGGGTCTGCAGGTCGACGTGCCGGGCGACGCGGCGTACGTGGACGTACGTGTGCAGGCGCGACCTTCGGCCGGCGAGGCGCTGGCATTCGCCTTCGCGACACCGATCGAGGACCTCGTACCGTTCGCCTGCGAATGCTGGACCGGCGCCGGTCCCGTGGGCATCGACGCCACGCTCCGGATACCCTTCGGCGGCCCGCCTGAACCCGGCGACGTGGCCGTGGCCTTCGACCTCGACGGCGTCTCCCTCGGCCTCACCGACCTGCGCCTGCAGTTTCACGACCTCGAAGGTTCCGCGCGCTTCCGCTCGCCCCATCACCTCGCCGCCGCGGGCCTGGAGGGGACGTTGTTCGGCTTCCCCGTGCGGATCGACGCGGCTTCCGACGACGCAGCGGTCTCGTTCACCCTGGAGGGCCACAGCCGGGTGGACGACGTCTTCGCCGTACTGGACATCGGCGACGTGTCGGCAGCGATCGGGGGTGCTCCCGTCGCGCGCGGAGCGTTCGACTTCGACGCCACGTTCGACTTCTTCGCCGCGGCCCACCGGCCGCCCGTGCTGCGTGTCTCGACCGACGCGCTCGGCCTGACCCTGGACCTGCCGGCGCCCCTCGGCAAGGACCCGGCGACCTCCCGAACGCTGACGACCCGAATGGTCTTCTCGGGCGACACCGTGTTCGCGGACGGCGACGACGAGGTCGCGTCCTGGTGGCTGCGGATCGGGCCGGACCCGGAGCTTCGAGGCGCGGTCGGCATCGGCGTGCCGCCCCCTCCGGCCGAGGCCGTTCCCGAGGGCGTCTCCATCGCGGGCACACTCCACCATTTCGATGCCTCCGGCGCTTCCACGCTGTCCGACGTACCGGTCCGCTGGCGGCTCGAGGGCCTGAACGTGAACAAGATCGGGCTTCACGACCTCGAGTTGACGAATGCGCGCCTGGAGGGATCCGGGGGC
Organism: Gammaproteobacteria bacterium; assembly: GCA_028821035.1. Taxonomy (GTDB): domain Bacteria; phylum Pseudomonadota; class Gammaproteobacteria; order Pseudomonadales; family Azotimanducaceae; genus VXNE01. Next base: position 4,461 of record JAPPHP010000234.1, read on the forward strand.
CCCGGAGAACTCGCGCTCCAGTTCGACAGCGAGGAGATGACCGGGTCCCTGGCCGTACAACCCGACCGGCCCTTGCGTCTCGACCTGGCCGAAGTCCGTCTTCCGGGGGGAGAGACGGGCGTCGACCCGGTCGACGTGTCGGTCATCCCGCTGCTGCCCGCGGCGGATGTCGAGATACGCCGCGTCCTGCTCGACGGGGACCATTTCGGAAGCTGGCGGTTCGGTACGCGGCCCGCGGAAGACGCCGTCCACTTCACGAACGTGTCAGGCGACATCAAGGGCCTGCGCATAGACGCCCTCGAGGACATCGTCTGGACCCGGGACAACGAGTCGCACTTCCGCGGCACGGTCACCGCGTCGAACCTGGCCTCGGTGCTGCCCGCCTGGGGGTACGCCACGAGCGTCGAGAGCACGGACGTCGACATCCGCGGGGACGTCACCTGGCCCGGCTCCCCGCTCAACTTCCAGCTCGACCACCTGTCTGGCGACATCGGCCTCACCGTGACCGAAGGGCGCTTCCTCGATGTCGCGGACGTGCCGGCGGGACGCATCCTCACGCTGCTCGACTTCTCCAAGGTCGCGCAACGGCTGAGGCTGGATTTCTCCGACGTCTTCGGGCAGGGGATCGGCTTCGAGCGCATACGCGCCTCGACGAGCCTCGACCGCGGCGTGCTGCGTTTCGAGGAACCCCTCGAGATCCGGGGACCGAGTTCGGAGTTCCGGATCTACGGCACGGTCGACTTTCACGACGGCGCCCTGGACAACGAGATGGTCGTCACCCTGCCCCTCTCCTCGAGCCTGCCGTGGTACGCGTTCTGGCTCGCGTCGACGAACCCGGCCACGGCGGCCGGCGTGTTGCTGGGGCGCGAGGTGTTCAAGCGCCAGATCGAGGCCCTCTCCAGCGCCCGTTACCGCGTCACCGGGACACTCGAGGAACCGAAGCCGAGCTTCGTTGGCATATTCACGGGCGAGTTCACCGAAGCCCCGCAGGCTTCCGAGGCGCCGCCCGCCCCGCAACAGGACCCGCAAGAGTGAACGAACCGGTCGAAGCCGCCAAGCGGCAGCTCTGGGACAGCAGCGAGATCGCCGAAGGCGACGTGGACCGGCTCGTGGGCCGGTTGATGCGCCGGGACGTGGACACCGGGGAGCTGTTCTTCCAGCACCGCCGGTCGGAGTCCTGGAGCCTGGAGGACGGCACCGTCAAGGACGGCTACTTCAGCGTCGACCGCGGCGTCGGCGTGCGCGCGATCAGCGGCGAGAAGACCGGTTTCGCGTACGCCGACGACATCGCCCTGCCCGCGCTCGCCCAGGCCGCCGACGCGGCGCGGTCCATCGCGCGCGCCGGCGGCGACGGTTCGGTACAGGCCTATGCGCGCGGGGAGGCGACGCCGAGGTACCCGGCACTGGACCCCATCGGGTCCGCCAGCTCTGACGAGAAGGTGGCCGTGCTCCAGCGCATCGACGCCTTCGCACGCGACCTCGACCCACGCGTCACCGAGGTCTCGGCCCGGATCGCCGCCAGCCACGAGGTCAGCCTCGTCGTCGCGAGTGACGGCACGCTCGCGGGGGACATCCGGCCGCTCGTCCGCTTCGACGTCTCCGTCATCGCGGAACAGGACGGCCGCCGCGAGCGCGGGTTCGGAGGCAGCGGCGGACGGCATGACCTCGGGTCGATCCTGGCCGCGGGCACGGACGGCGCCGACGGACCGGCCGAGGCAGTCGCCCGCGAAGCGGTGCGTCAGGCGTTGCTCAACCTCGACGCCGTCGACGCGCCCGCCGGCTCGATGCCCGTGGTGCTCGGTCCCGGGTGGCCCGGCGTCCTGCTGCACGAGGCGGTTGGCCACGGCCTGGAAGGCGATTTCAACCGCAAGGGCACGTCCACCTATTCCGGCCGCATCGGCGAGCGGATCGCTTCGAGCCTGTGCACTGTGATCGACGACGCCACGCTCGCCGACCGGCGCGGCTCCGTGACCGTCGACGACGAGGGCACCGCGGGGCAGCGGACGGTCCTGATCGAGAACGGCGTGCTCACGGGCTACATGCAGGACAAGCTCAACGCCCGCCTGATGGGCGCGACGCCCACCGGCAACGGACGGCGCCAGTCGTACGCGCACGTCCCGATGCCGCGCATGACCAACACCTTCCTGCTCGACGGCGAGTCGACGCCCGAGGAGATCCTGGCGAGCGTCGACCGCGGGATCTTCGCCGTGAGCTTCGGCGGCGGCCAGGTCGACATCGCCTCCGGCCGGTTCACGTTCTCCGCGA
>JAPPHP010000340.1 GCA_028821035.1 Gammaproteobacteria bacterium
GCGCCGCCGCGGTCCCGCCAATCCTCGCGTCCGGCCACGAGTACGCGGTGAACAGCGTGTTCGGTTCCGCCGCGGACGGCGGGACGTCGGAGAGGTGGAGGGGGAGGGCCGGAAGGGCGTTTCCGCCGGGCGACCAGGCCGGAGCCGTCGCGCGCGCGGGCCAGTTGCCGGCATCGACCTGCCGCCAGCCCGGCCCGCGGGCATCCTCGTTCCAGTAGGCCCCCCACCGGGCCATCACGCAGCCGTTCCAGAAGTCGATATCATCGACTGTCCACGTCCCCAGCGACGGGACCTGGACGGTCACGTTCACGTCCACGTTCCGGCGACGCAGGTTCCAGTCGCGTCCGTCCAGGAGGTCCTGCGGAAGGAACTGCCGCAGCAGCGGCCCCATGTCCTGGCCAACGCCGTAGTGATGGAACGTGTCGACCCAGTGCCCGCCTCTCGCGGTCGACTTCTGCCGGCGCGCCTGCGCGAGCAGGTCCGCCGTCGTGGCTGCAGACCCGGCGAGCATGCGGACGTACCGCTCCTTCGCGGCGGTCCGCCCGCTGCCGCCGGTGTCGGCTACGTTGACCGTCGATGCGAACGGTACGATGGACACCATCATCGACCCGGGCGTGGCGGCGCTCGCTTCCCGCATGATCGTGGCGACGCTGCCCATCGCCGCCTTCAGGCCGTCGAGCTGGTTCCCGACGTTCCCGAAAGACCGCTGCATGGATGCCGACAGGTCCAGCGCCATCGCCACTTCGTACCGGTCGGCTTCAAAGCGGATGCGGATGGTTCGATCCAGACTCGAAACCCCTCCCGCCTGGCCGAAGATGCCCTCGTGGGAAACCCGTCCAGCCACCGCGACCTCCGTGACGCCGGTCGCCTGATCGTAGGAAACCGTCACGCTGTCGATCTCTAGGCCGTCAACCAGGGCCGTGACGACATCCTCGAAGCGACGCGCGACGTCAACAGGCGCGCCGCCGAGGAGACTGGCGGAGGCGGACGCCGTGGCCCGCATCGCGCCGTCGATTTCGGCCAACTGCGCTTCCCGCCAGGCATAGTTCGCCATCAGGCTGCCCACGGTGGCCAGCAGTCCTATCACCAAGCCCCCGCCGACGAGCATTGCGCCGCCGCGCGTGTCGCGCAGGAACGCGGTCACGCCCATGGGCCGCTCGGCGGACGGGGGTCGTGTCGCGCGTTGGCGACGGCCAAGAGGGCTGGCGCCACCGCAGCCGTCGCCCTGACGGGCGCCGCCTCTGGCCCCAGCCCAAGCCCTTCCAGCACGGCGTCGGTCATCGCGCCGCGCGCGAAGTCCGGCACCCTGCTAGCGTCCGCAGACTGCCGATCCGGTGTGTCGAACCCATGCATAGGCATTCGGATCGGGGGTGGTGTGCAACACGTCGAACTCACGTGCAGACCACCGGCCACCGTGGCCCGCCCATCGTGTTCGGAGCATATTTCGAGATTGGGGGTGGCGCAATAGGTTAATGGGTTGGAGTGGGTTGGAGGCTAGTCGTGTCGCTAGTGGTGTGCCGCAGGGGGGACCATGCCAAGCTCGCGCGCTCTCCGCAAGGCCTCGCGACGGTTGGTCACGCCCAGCTCGCGGATGATCTTCTTGACATGGTAGCGGACGCCGCTCTGCGTCAGGCCCAGGGCGCGGGCGATCTCCTTGTCGCCGACATCGAGCCGTGCCAGCACCTCCATTGCAGGCGCGCCGAACGTCACCTCGTCGCCCGTGCCGCCAGGAGCTGAAATCGCCGCGCGAGCCGCTTCCGCGGCGCCGATCAGACCCGGGTCTTCGGGGTCGAATCCCTCGAGAACCGCTACGGCCGCCTCGCCCCGCTCGATCAACGCCCTCGAGAATCCAGTACGCTCGAGCAGCCTGAGGTTCTCGATCAGAAACTCCTCTGCCGCCGCCGCATCGCCGGCGCGCCATGCCGCATGCATGGCCAGGGCCGTTGCGCGGCTCCGCGACCGCGCCAGGCCGCGGTCCCGGGCCCACGCGACGAAGGCTTGTCCAAGCGCCAAGGCCGCAACCCACTCCCCCCGAGCCAGCAGCAACTGGACTCGCGCACCGGTGATGGCCTCCATCACGCGCCAGCCATGCCGCCGTTCTTCGGCGACGTCCAGACCGGTACCCTCCCGCAGCACCCTCGCCGCCAGCAAGTTCGCCTCGTCCAGGGATCCGGTTCGGGCCAGGACCGCCACCCGGACCCCGGACAACCACCTCTCGAGCGTCGGTAGGCCATTGGCCTGCGCGAACGCCAAGGCTTCTTCGAGGGTATGGCGTACCCGGCCGGGCGCATCCTCCCGCAATTCGAGTTCGATTCGGACGTCCAGGGCCGCGGCGTACACGGACAGCCACGGCCCCACCTGGACCAACTCCGAAACGGAGGGCACCTCCCGGGCCGCCGCCGTCACGCGGTTCGCTTCGAGCGCGGCCTCCCCCAGGAGCGCGGCGCCGATCCGTTCGAACCCCACCCTGCCGGCGAAGTTCCGCCTGGCGGCATGCCGTGCCTGCACAAGCACAGTCTCTGCCTCGCTCACAACGCCCTGCGCGAACAGGATCGCGCCCTCCAGAAACCGAGCCTCCAGCGCAGCGGTCGGGCATGATTGGCGGACATCCTGCACGCGTCGAACGGTCGCGAGCGCGGCATCGAGATCGGCCGACTCATAACGATAGATCGCCAGGCCATGTGAGATTCCACCGACGACGACGGGGTCCAACCCGTCCCGCGACAAGACCCGTTGGGCTTGCCCCAATACCGACTGCGCCTCGGGCGAGTCGAGGATGCCGCAGCCGGACAACACGTGGTGGCCAGAGAGTATGATCTGGTCGAGGTACAAATCCCATGCGTTGGCGGGCAGTTCGGAGAGTTCCGCGCCGTCGGGTGGAACCGGAGTCGTGTCCGGCAATACGCCCCCCTGCTTCGAAACCAGGGAGGCGAGGCGCGCGAGCTCCAGGCGCGGAAACCGGTTCGTAACGTCCTGTGGAAGGAGCGCAACCGCCTCCTCCAGGTCCCGTGACCCAACCGTCAGGACGAGCCGCACCGCGCCCGCGCGTTCGAAGATCTCGGCGGCCAGAGTGGCGTCGTCCGCTTCGAGCGCCTGACGCATCGCTTCGACGGTCCGCCCGCGGTCCGCCAGCGCGCGCGCTATGCGGCGACGGAGGTTACGGTCGTCGCCCAACGCCCGAAGTTCGCTTTCCGCATGGCGGCGCACGAGCGGATGCAACCTGAAGGCAGTGCCGCCGGCGATCCCCTGTACGAGGCCCCGCAGCATCGGGAGCCGGCGTAGACGCTCCATCGACCCGACCCCGAGAACCTCTTCGAACATCTCCGCGTCCACCCACTCGAAGCACCCCGCTTCGAGCACAAAGCGCCTATCCCGCTCGTCAACGCCACGCATGAGCCGGGCCGCGACCCAGTTCAGGGACAAGTCGGTTACCTCCGCCATGCCATCTTCCACCCTGTTGCGTTGCAGGCAAGCGGCGATGGGCCAGCCCCGGGACTCGGCCCACAACTCGGCCAACCGTTCGCGCGACACCGCACCCTGGAAGTAGAGTCCGAATTCGGCGAGCGTGAAACGCAGGTTCTCCACTCCCACGGCAACCGCCCGTCCCTGGGCGATCGGCGTGGCCACTTCGATCGAGTGGGGTACGGCGCGGCCGGCCAACGCCAGATGGAGATTGGCGGGGCAACGCGAGATCAGGTAGTCGACAACGACCGCGCCGCTGGCGGGGATACGCTCCAGTTCGTCCAGGGCCAACACCCAGCGACGGCCATCCGCGTGCACCTCCCGCATCAAGGACTCGAGGTAGCGGATCGCAACGTCCTGCTGTGGACCGCCCCCGGACGCGTCATAGTCCCAATCGAGGTCGGCAGCGTAGATGAGGTGGGCGACCAACCTCTCCGCGTCGTCCCATTCGTCAAGGGAGAGCCACAAGACCTTGTCGCCTCGCGCCTCCGCCCAGCGGCAACAGTCCGCGAGCAGCGTCGTCTTGCCGAATCCCCCCGGCCCGACGAAAAGGGTCAATCGGCACCGCCCGGGATTGAAGCTGTCCAACAGGCGCGCGCGTTGCACCGCGCCTGCCGGAGCCTCGGGAATGGCGATCTTCTCCGGCGATACCCGAACCGGCGTGTTCGACTCGTAACCGGATGCGGCGGTGACCCGTTCCGTTTGCCCGGACATCTCCCCAGTTCGAACGCACGCCTTCACGCGGAGCGATGAGGGTACCAGTTAATCTGGCGCGGTGCCTCGAACCACAAGCACCGGCACCGAGTTCCCGCGATCACCGATCGCCACTCCGGCTATTCGACGACAACCTCCGGTGCCGACACGAATCGACACCGTCTCACGTTTCGATTCAGTTGTCTTGTTCGGTTTTGAAATCACGGGGCGGCGCCGCGCAGGATGCCGAGTTCCGTGGCCTTTCGCACGGCCTCGCGGCGGTTGGCGACGCCCAGCCTCGCGTAGACGTTCCTGAGGTGGTAGCGCACGCCGTCCTCGCTCAGCCCGAGAGCGCGCGCGATCTCCTTGTTTCGCTGCCCGGGCAGACGGGTCAGGATCTCCATCTCGCGGTCGGTGAACGTCACCTCGCCGTCCGGAACCGACGTCGCGATCAGTTCGACTATCGCGAGTCTCGCGGCGTTGAGACCCGGGTCCTCGCTCTCGAGTCGTTGCAGCACGGCGGAGGTCGTGCCGGGATGGGCCGTCAATGCCCTCGTGAACCCCGCCTGCCGCACCACCGAGAGGCCCTCGACAAGATATTCCCCGGCCAACGCCGCCTCGCCGGCGCTCCATGCCACGTGCATCCCCAACGCCGAGGCCCAACTCTGTACGCGGACCACACCGCTCTCGCGCGCCCGGGCGGCGAAGGCCCGGCCGAGCGCCAGGGCTGCTGCGTAGTCTCCCCAGGCCAGCAGCAGCCGCAACCGGGCGCAGCATATCGCTTCCATCTCACGCCATCCCTGCTGCGCCATGTCGACCTGTCCCTCGAGGTCGGTCGGCAGCCTCGCCTCCAGCCACATTTCGTTCGCTTCGTCCGGGCGTCCTTCACGGAGCTGGAACGACACCCGCATCGCCGCCACGCACCGGCATAGCGTCCACAGCCCCCGGCTCCGCGCGAACGTCCATGCCTCGTCCAGGACGGCCGCAGCCCGAGTGGGCGAGTGCTCGCGCAACGCAAGCTCCACCCTGACGTCCACCGCTGCCGCGTAGACGTCGAGCCAGGCGCCCACCCGCGAGAGCCTGTCGAGCGACGGCACGCGCCGCCTCGCCACCGAGGGCCGGTTGGTCTCGATCGCCACTTCCGCAGCGAGCACATCGCCGATCAGCTCGGGCGTCTCGTGCCCGGGAAAGCTCTTGCGGGCGGTGGCCCGGGCGCTCACCAGCGCGGCCTCGGCGCCGCAGACATCGCCCGCCGCGAACAGGATCGCCCCCTCCAGTATCGAGGCGGCCAACGCGGCGGACGGGCTGGCCTTCGAGAGCCCGATCACTCGCCGGGTCGCGGTACGCGCGGCGCCGAGATCCCCTATCTGGTAGAGATTGGCCGCCTGACCGTAGCGGACGGCGGCGATGACGACCGGATCGGACCCCTCCCGCGCAACGAGCCTTGCGCCTTGCGCCATGGTGGATCGCACCGCGTCCGAGCCGATGGGCGCACAGCCACACATCAGCAACAGGCCCCGCAACACCAGCTTGTCGATTCTCTGTTCTTCGTCGCCGTCGTCGTCGGTACTGTCGCCGACAGCGCCCAGGAGCACGGTGGCCGAAGCCAGCGGCGAGAGGGCTGTCCCGTCCAGCGCGTCGGTGGCGAGACGGGCCAGACCGAGCCGCGGGGAACTCTGCACGACATCTTGGGGCAGGAGCCCGACGGTTTCCTGCAGGCCCCGCAGCCCGAACTTGCACACCAGTCGAATCGCCCCCGCGTCTTCGACGATCCGGCCGGCCAGATCGCCATCGTTGGCCGCTAGCGCCTCACGCACGGCATCGACCGCCCGCCCGCGGGCGGCGAGCGCCACGGCGATATCGCGTCGCAGATCGCGGTACTCGCCGATCGGCGGCCGCTCATTCTCCGCGTAACGGCGGATGAGCGGGTGCAGGCGGAACGTCGTGCCGCCTTCGGCCTTGCTCACCAGACCTCGGAGGGTCCCGAGTCGCTCGAGGCGCGCCGTCGCACCGGTGCCCAGGACCTCGTCGAACATGTCCGCATCCGCCCACTCGAAACAGGCGGCCTGGAGAAGGAACCGCCGATCGTCTTCGTCCAGGCCGCGCATGAGACGCGACCCGACCCAGCTCGTAGACAGGTAGTCCGCCTCGTCCGCCTCCATCCCGGCCAGATTCCGTTGCAGACAGGCGGCGATGGGCCAGCCATGCGACTCTTGCCACAGTGTGTCGAGCCGTTCGGGCGGGAACGCACCTCCCATGAAGGCGCCGAACTCCCGGTACGTGAAACCAAGTTCGTCGACGCCGACCATGATGCCCCGGCCCTCCGCGATCGGCGTGGCGACATCGATTCCGCGGGGTATCTGACGACAGGCCAGGCCCAGGTGAAGATTGGCGGGACCGCGCCAGATCAGGTAATCGATGACGCGCTCGCCACTCGCGGGAAGCCGGTCCAGTTCGTCGACGACCAG
>JAPPHP010000027.1:0-1596 GCA_028821035.1 Gammaproteobacteria bacterium
GTCTCCATGGGCTTCGCCCACCGGGCCGTCCCGAAGGATCAACTCGTCGCCGCCGTCGAGGAGGAGATCGACATGATCAACCTCGGCGGCCCCAACGCGGTCGTCCAGTGCAAGAAGCTCGTGCGGCGCGTGCCGACGCTCTCCATCGAGGAAGGCTTCGAAGTCACCGCCGAATGGAGCGGTCGCATGTTCCGCTCGGACGAGGCCGCCGAAGGCATGGCCGCCTTCCGCGAGAAACGCAAGGCGGCCTGGATCGACGAGGCCGGCTGACGGCGTCATGGTCCACGCGCGCACACCCGTCCTGGTCGGGGTCGGCCAACTCCTGAACCGCGTCGAGTCCCTCGAGGAGGCCATCGAGCCCATCGAGATGATGCTCGAGGCGTGCGCGCGGGCGGAGCGCGACACCGGTGTCGGCGGGTTCCTCTCCCAGGTGCAATCCGTCCGGGTCATCAAGGGCGTCTGGAACTACGAGAACCCCGCCGCCCTCATCGCGGAGCGGATCGGTGCGGTCGGCGCGCACACCGTCGGCACGCTGTTCGGCGGCAACCAGAACCAGGCCATCGTCAACATGACCGCGGGGGAGATCCTGCGGGGCGAGTTCGACCTCGTGCTGATCACCGGGGCCGAGAACGGCTACAGCACCAACAAGGCCCGCAAGGCGGGCGTGACGCTCCCGCAGACCGAGGCGCCCGGTACGTACGACGTCCTGGTCGGCAAGCAGAAGCCCGAGCACCATGAGTACGAGGTCGCCAAGGGCATCCGGCGGGCCATCCAGGTCTACCCGATGTACGACAACGCCATCCGCCACCAGCGCGGGGAGTCGATCCCGGAACACCTGGAACGCGTCTCCGGGCTGTGGTCCCGGTTCAACGACGTCGCCCAGGACAATCCCAACGCCTGGGTGCAATACAACATGACGCCGGAGGAGATCCGCACGCCCTCGCCGCGCAACCGCGCCATCAGCTTCCCGTACACCAAGTTCATGAACGCCAACATGATGGTGGACATGGGCGCGGCGCTCATCCTCTGTTCGGCCGGCAAGGCGCGGCAGCTGGGTATAGACGAGTCCCGCTGGGTCTACCCCGTGTCCGGCGCGCAGGGGTACGACCACTTCTCCGCTTCCGTGCGAGACAACTTCTACACGTCGCCGGGCGTCCGCATCACCGGCGGACGCGCGCTCGAGATGGCCGGCATCGAGGCGTCCGACCTCGAGTTTGTGGACCTCTATAGCTGCTTCCCGTCCGCCGTGCAGGTGGCGGCGGACGAACTGGGGCTGTCACAGGAACGCCCTCTCACGGTGACGGGCGGACTCACCTTCGGTGGCGGCCCGCTCAACAACTACGTCATGCACAGCATCGCGCGCACCGCCGAACTGCTGCGCGAGACGCCGGACGCCTACGGCCTCGTCACCGGCAACGGCGGCAACCTCTACAAGCACGTGCACGGCGTCTATTCGAGCGCGCCGCCGGAGCGCGACTTCCGGTTCGCCAACGTCCAGGCGGAGATCGATTCGCTGCCGTCGCGGGAATGCCTTCCCGAGTACCGCGGGGATGCCGAGATCGAGTCGTACACGGTGATGTACGCCGGCGAGGAACC
>JAPPHP010000027.1:1696-6581 GCA_028821035.1 Gammaproteobacteria bacterium
CAGCACGACCACACCGAGTTCGACGAGGACAGCGAGTTCTACATGACGTTCATGGGGCCGCTCAACTTCATCGACGACGACGGCAACACCATCGCCCTCGTCGGCTGGGAGCAGGTCTACGAGGCCTGGAACGCGTAGCAAGCCCGGCAGTGTCCGCGCGAGTCCGGCCCGCCGGGAACGCGCGGCCTGCAAGACAAAAAAGGGGTCGCCCCGCTATGCGGTGCGACCCCTTTTGTTCCGACAGAGACCTCTGCTAGAAGTGGTAGCTCAGGCTCACCGTGGTCAGCCGCGGCTGGCCGAGCGTGCCGATCACGATGCTCCCCGGCTCGCCGAGCAGGCCGATCAGGTCGTGGCCGTTGAAGAAGTGCTGCACGTCGTTGTAGTACCCCTCGTCCGTGAGGTTCTCCACGTGTAGCACCAGTTCCATGTTCTCCCAGAGGAAGCCGAGCTGCCCGTTGACCAGGGTGAAGCTCGGGTTGGTGACCGGGTACCAGGCCTGCAGTCCCTCGTACTCGCCGTTGTGGCTGATCTGCAGGGCTGCCAGGAACTCCACGCGGTTGTTTATCGGGCGGCGGTAGTCCAGGGACGCGCCCCAACTGAAATCGGGCGTAACCGGCGGCGTGTTGCCGGACAGGTCCTGTACCCCGCTGCCGTCGCCCGGGTCGAACGCGGCCTGTACCCACTCGGCTTCGATCGTCCCGGCGACCAGCGTCAGGCTTAGTTCGTCGGTCACCTGGATCGACAGGTCCGCCTCGATGCCGTATTGCTCGGAGTCGCCGAAGTTGGTGATGGCCTCGATCGGGTCGCCGTCCTCCTGCACGAGGTGGTACTCGATCTGGCGGGCCTCATACTCGATGAAGAACGCCGCTATCGACGCCGTGGCGCGGCCCTCCGCCCAGCGGCCCTTCCAGCCCACCTCGTAGTTGACCGCCTCTTCCCGTCCGAACGGGATCAGCGCTTCCGTGTCCTGGAAGCTCGCCAGGTTGAATCCACCTGGCTCGTAACCCCACGCGACCAAGCCATACAGCATGGCATCGTCGGACAACCATCGGGTCAGCGACAGCCGCGGCAGGACCTCGGTGTCACTCTGGTCGGACGCGATTCCCACGTCCCTGTTAAGGCTCTCGTTCTCCCACTTGTCCACACGCAGACCGAGGCCCCATTCCCAGTCGTCCACCGTGTAGGTCATGCTTGCGAACGCTGCCAGGTGGCTCTTGTCGCGGTCGCGCAACTCGTTGGGCGTCACTACCGACATGAGCTCCCTTGTAGGGTCGGGGACATCGCCCCACCAATGGCCGGAGACATCCTCGCTGCCGAACAGGAAGGAGGCGTTGCCCGAGAAGGTTCCGTCCGGGTTCTGAACCGTATCGAACCACCAGATCTGCGAGTTCATGACCTCATCGAACTGCGAGTGGTAGATGCCGGCGATCCACTCCAAAGCCCCCTCGCCCGTCGAAGTGAACCGCAGCTCGTGGGTCGTCACTTCCATCTCTTCCGGCCGCAGCAGGTCGAAGAGGTACTCCTCCCGGATGTCGATGTCGGTGTACCGGGCGCTGAACGTGTCCGTGTAGGAACTCAGCCAGAGGACATCCACGCCATCGAGTTCCAGCGTGAGTTCGATCAGCCCGGCCTTCGTGTCGCGATCGTGCCAGCCGGCGATCGAGTTGTTGACCACGTTGGGATGCCGCAGGTTGTTGGCGTCCATCTCGCGCACCCACGTGTTGTTCGGCCCCTCGTACTCGTTGTAGCGGAACGATGCATACAGCGACAGGCGATCCGACAGCGGTCCCGCGATGGAAACGCGTCCGCCCGCCTCGTCCACCTGACCGACCTCTGAAGTCCCGTTACGCCGCCCCCCGTTCGCCCGGGGCGGGTTAGTGTTCTTGAGGTAGCCGTCGTCAGACGCGCCGAAGACGAACCCGCGCATCGCCCAGCCACCGTCGCCGAGCGGCAGGTTGACGTGGACTTCGCCGTCTATCGTGCCCTGCTCGCCGGCCAGCACTTTGATCTTGCCGGTCGTTTCCTCCGAGTTCGGCCGCACGCTCACGAACTTGACCGCGCCGCCGACGTTGCTGCCGCCGTACAGCGTGCCCTGCGGCCCCTTCAGAACCTCGATCCGCTCCAGGTCCCCGAAGCGCGACGAGGCGTCCGAAAAGATCTGCGTGTCGTCGATGTAGAACCCCACGCCCTGGGTGTTGCCGAAGGATCCCAGTCCCCGGATGGAGACGTTGGGAAACCCGTCGAGGCGCATGGACAGGTTCAGGTTGGGCACCTGGAACCCGATCTGCGAGAGCGCCTTGATGTTGCCCCGGTCGATGCTCTCGCCCGTGATGACGGCGAGGGACTCCGGGATCTCCAGGAGGCTCTCCTCCCGTTTCCGGGCGGTGACGAGGATCTCCTCGATCACCCTCGACGCGCCGGGGTCGTCCCCTTCCTCTGCGTTCGCAGCGCCCACCGGGAACAGGAAGATCAGTACCGAGGCCAAGCCCGCTACGGGCAGCCTCCAAATCTCTCTCCTAAGCATGCTCGTAGTCTCCCCCTACTGAACCTCCTATCTACCCCAAAACCCCCTTTGTAGCAAGCTAACTCGACCGGTTTACGGCCGGAGCCGGAGCGTTTGCGCGCCCCGCGAATCGTGGCAATAATAGCGTTTTCGCCATCGCCGGAGAGCGCCCATGGCAAAGGCCATTCACACGATGATCCGCGTGCAGGAACTGGACCGCTCGATCGACTTCTACGACCGGGCTTTCGGCCTCAAGGTAGCCGAGCGGCTGGACTTCGACGACTTCACCCTGGTCTACCTGCGCAACGCCGAGAACGACTTCGAGATCGAGCTGACCTGGAACCGGGACCAGGAGGGCGCCTACACGCACGGCAGCGGCTACGGCCACGTCGCACTGGTGGTCGAGGACTGTGCGGCGGAGCGGGAACGGTTCGAGGCGGAAGGCTTCGGTCCCCGGCCCGTCAGCGAACTGCACCGGGACGGATCGCTGCTCGCGCGGTTCTTTTTCGTGGAGGACCCGGACGGTTACAAGATCGAGGTGCTCGAGCGCCACGGGCGGTACGTGTGAGGAAGGGGCCTGCCAAGGGAACCCGCATGACCTACCAGGTCACCGAAGACCAGAAGCGCGCCCTGCGCGAGGACGGCATCGTCAAGCTGCCGGGTCTGGTGGATGCGGCGCTGCTGGAAGAGCTCGACGCGTGCTTCTGGTGGTCGGTCGCCCACCCCGGGCCGATCGCCGTGGGGAACACGGAAGGGGAGGACATCCTATTCGTCGAGAACGCCAACCCCGAGGCCCGGCCCATGTACAGCGACCTGGTGGCGCGCTCGCCGTTCGGTCAGGTCGCCGCGGACCTGTGGGGCTCCGACTACGTCGGCTATTACGCGGAAGAGGTCTTCTGGAAGCGGGGCAGCGCGGTACCGACCTTCTGGCACCAGGACACCGTCTACTCGCCCTGGAGGGGGGAGCACTGGTGCAACTTCTGGATTCCGCTGTGCGAGATGGGCAGGGAACACGCGATCCGCGTGGTGCGTGCCTCGCACCTGGGCATCATGTACGACGGGACGGCGTTCAATCCGAAGGACCCGACGGACCCGCTGTGGGGCGATGCCGGCGACTTTCCGCGCTTGCCGGACATTTCCGCCGAGGTCGCGGCGGACCCGGGCTCGTGGGACATCGCGGGGTTCGACGTCACGCCGGGCGATGTCGTCGTCCTGCACCCGCACTGCCTGCATAGCGGCGGCGGCGCCGACGAGACGCTGCCGGAACGCCGCAACCTGGTGCTGCGCTTCTTCGGTGACAAGTCGTACTACAGCGCACACCTTCCGGACGCGCCGGGCATGTACCCCCACAAGCCCATACGGGCCGCGTCGGGTGGATACCTGAAGGACGGCGACCTCTATCGGCCCAGGGGCACGCTGCAGGCCAACGTTTCGGCCTGAGCCGTCGCGTTACCCGTCCACCTCCGGCGGCGCCCGATCTCGCTTGACCGCGCCGCGGCGGCGTTTCTCGTCGCGCCGCTTCGCCCGCGCGCCCACGCTCGGGGTCGTGGGCCTCCGTGGCGTCGGCGGCTTGCGAGCCTCTACGATGCAGTCCCAGGCCCAACGCTTGCTGAGCGACCGATCTGCTGGCTAAGTGCTGTCATGTCCGTACAGATCACGATTCGAGGGGTTCCCGAAGACGTACGCGACGAGCTTGCCGCTCGCGCCGCCCTCCAGGGCCAATCCATGCAGCAGTTTCTGCGCGGCGAGCTGGAGCGGATCGCGTCGCGTCCGACTATGGCCAACTGGCTGCAGTCGGTGCGAGAGCGCAAGAGCGCGGCCGCGAGCCGAGTGTCCACGGCAGACATTCTGGACGCCCGAGACGCCGACCGGGCGTGACGGTTGTCGTCGACTCGTCCGTGCTGGTCGCGGCCCTTGGTGGCGTTGGGCCCTGACGCCGAGTGGGCCGAAGCGGCGCTGGCACCCGGCGCGCTGGCGGCACCGGAACTGGCGGTCGCCGAGGCCAGCAACATTCTGCGCCGCCTGGGGCGGGCCGGAGAGGTTTCGCGGCTGGAGGCGACGGGTTCACACGCCGACCTGCTGCGCCTGGACATCGACCTGCAGCCCTACCGTCCGTTCGCCGAACGCATTTGGGAGTTGCGTGGCAACCTTACAAGCTACGATGCTTGGTATGTGGCCATGGCGGAAGCGCTCGAGTGCCCCCTGGTGACGCTGGACCGGCGGCTCGCGCGCGACCGGGCCAGTGTGCCCCATCGTCGTTCCGTGAGCTTGCCGCGGCGGCAGTTGCGACCGGCTACTCGTCCGTCTTCGGCGTTGTCCGATCCCGCTTGAGGGCGCCGCGGCGCCGCTTCAACTCTCGCCGCTGCCGCCGCGCCCCGGGCG
>JAPPHP010000405.1 GCA_028821035.1 Gammaproteobacteria bacterium
AGCTCTACGTGCAGCGCGTGTTCATCATGGACGAGGCCGAGCAGTTCCTGCCGCTCTACCTGCGCTTCGTGCGCGGCATCGTCGACAGCAACGACCTGCCGCTCAACGTCTCCCGCGAGATCCTGCAGGAGGATGCGTCGGTCAGGACGATCCGGAGCGCCCTCGCGAAACGCGTCCTCGACATGCTCTCGAAGCTCGAGGGCGACGACTACGCCACGTTGTGGGACGAGTTCGGCCAGGTGCTGAAAGAGGGCGTCGCCGAGGACTTCACGAATCGCGAGGCGGTCATGAAGCTATTGCGCTTCACCTCCACCGCCGACGAGGAGACCGCCCAGCGGGTATCGCTCCCGGACTACGTCGGGCGCATGCAGGACGACCAGGAGAGCATCTACTACCTGGTCGCGGACAGCCTGGCGGCCGCCCGCCAGAGCCCGCACCTCGAGGTATTCCGGCAGCGGAGCATCGAGGTCCTGCTGCTGTCGGACCGCATCGACGAGTGGTTCATGTCCTTCGTCCAGGAGTTCGACGGCAAGCCCCTCGCGGACGTCTCGCGCGGCGACCTCGACCTGCCGGGGGGCGTCCCCGAGGACGAGGAGGGCGCCGACGACGCGCTCTGCAAGCGCATCGCCGAGGTGCTGGAGGGCCGCGTCGAGAGCGTGCGGCGCTCCGTGCGGCTGACGGACTCGCCGGCGTGCCTCGTGCTCGCCGAAGGCGACGTGGGGGCGCAGATGCGGCGCATCATGGAAGCGACCGGCCAGGCGCTCCCGGAGAGCAAGCCCCGCTTCGAGATCAATCCCGGGCACCCCCTGGTGGAGAAGCTCGACGGCGAGACCGACGGGGACCGCTTCGCCGACGTGGTCAAGGTGCTGTTCGACCAGGCCAGTCTCGCCGAGGGCCAGCCGCTCAACGATCCGGGAGACTACGTGCGCCGGGTCAACCGGCTGCTGCTGGAACTCGCGGGCTCATGACCCGGGACCGCTTCGCCGCGAGGCCCCGCCGCCGGGCTTGAACCGGGGGATCGTTTGCTACCATACCCGGCCCACACACGGGGGAGGGCCGGGTGAAGGTAGCCATCGTCGGCGCCGGCAACTTCGGGACGGCCATCGCGAACATCGTCGCGAAGAACGGCTTTCCGGCATACCTGTGGATGCGCGACCCGGCCCAGCTCGCGGACATGCGCGCGCATCGCGAGAACCGGCGCTACCTGAAGGGCCATCCTCTCGACGACAACGTGGTCCCGAGCGGCGACCTCGCGGAGTCCGTGGGCGCGGCGGACGTGCTCTTCGTGACCGTCCCGAGCGCCTCTTTCCGACAGGTCACGCGGGACGTCGCGGCACACGCGAAGCCCGGCGCGTTCGCGGTCAGCGGCACCAAGGGGGTCGAGTCCGACGGGTTTCGCCTGATGAGCCAGATCCTCGATGAACTGTTGCCGGAGTGCGGGACGGGCGTGATCAGCGGACCGAACCTGGCCGAGGAGATCGCCGGCGCCCACTTTACCGGCACCGTGGTGGCCAGCCGCTCCCCGGACCTGAGAGCGGCGGTGCAGCGCGTACTCGCGAGCCCGACGCTGCGTGTCTATTCCAGCGCCGACGTCTACGGCGTGGAGCTCGGGGGAGCGCTGAAGAACGTCTACGCGATCATCTGCGGCATGGCGGCCGCGCTCGAGGTCGGCCAGAACACCGTCGCCATGCTCATCACCCGCAGCCTGGCCGAAATGAGCCGCTTCGCGGTGTCCCTCGGCGCCAACCCCTTCACGTTCCTGGGGCTCGCGGGGGTGGGCGATCTCATGGTGACGTGCACCTCCCCGCTCAGCCGCAACTTCCAGCTCGGCTTCCGGGTCGGCAAGGGGAACACGCTCGAGGAGGCCATGGAGCAGCTCGGCAGGCTCGCGGAAGGGGTCAACACGTTACGGGTGATTCGCGCCAAGACCACGGAACTCGGGATATACATGCCCCTGGTCGAGGGGCTGCACCGGGTGTTGTACGAGGGCTACGGCATCGGCCAGGTGGTGAACGACCTGATGACCAGCGAGCAGATGGTGGACGTCGAGTTCGCGAGCCCGGAAACGTGGAGTGCGGCATAGTGGCAGGGGTGTTGCGGACGCTGACGACCGTTGCGCGCGGAGCGGGGCTGCTCGGCCTCGGTCTCGCGTCCCATGCCGCCGAGGACGTGTCCGGCTCCGCCGACCCGTCCGCCATCGAGCGGTTCCCGCGGTCCTGGATCGTCGAGTACACCGAGCGCGGCGGCGACGCGCCCTACGAGTTCATCACCGCGCCGGTGGACAGGATCAAGCGGGACGTAAGGGTGGAAGCGGTCCGGGTGGAGGGACCCCTCGCCCGCGTGACCTACCGGATTCCGGACGGGGTGCGCCTCGACGACGTGATCGCCCACTACGAGCAACGCATCGCCGCGATCAGTCCCGGGATCGTGTTCTCGTGCCGGGGCCCCGACTGCGGCCGCAGCACGATCTGGGCGAACCACGTGTTCGGGGTGGCGGAACTGGCCGCGCCGAACCGCAACCAGTTCTATCTCGCCGCCCCGGTCCGCGTGGACGGGCAGGCGCAACTCGTCGCGTTCTACGCGGTGCAGCGCGGCAACCGCCGCGTCTACGCGCATCTCGATGTCGTCGTGCCGCGCGACGCGACCCCGTTCGGTGCGACGGTGACGCTCGCGGACGCCCTCGAGCGCGGCGGCTTCGTCGTGGTGGAGGGCGTCCGGCCGGATGCCGCGGGGGACCTGTCCGCGGCGGCGTTCACGGCGCTCGACGACCTCGCCGGGGACCTCGGGGAGCTGTCTGGCGAGACGCTTCATGTCGTGTGCCACCTGTACGGCTCCCAGTCCGTCGAAGCGCTGACCGGCGCGGCGGAGCGCTGCGCGGCGGCCGCGGCGCGGAGGCTCGAGGAGGCGGCCGGCGTCTCGGTGGTGGCCCACGGTCTCGGACCGATCGCGCCCGGCGGTGCGGGGGCCGTTTCCCGCGTCGAGGTGGTACTGCCGCACCGCCTCCCTGAGTGACCGATCCCAGGGACCTCGTACGGGCGTTCGCAGACGATCTCGAGGTAGCGGACGTCGCCTTCGGACACGGCGCGGCGACCGCCCGGGCCGAAGCGGAACACCTGGTCCTCGGCTACCTGGACGCACACGGCTGGAGTCCGGTCGCGCCGGAAGCCCTGCGTGCGCTGCTGGCACGCCGCATCCGGGAGCGCATCCCGGTCGCGCACCTCACCGGCCGCGCCTGGTTTGCCGAGCGCTGGTTCGTCGTCTCCCCGGGCGTGATGATCCCCCGGTCCCCGCTGCAGGAACTCATCCTCGACCGCTTCCGACCGTGGTTGCGGAAGGCGCCGGACCGCATCCTGGACCTCTGCTGCGGTTGCGGGGCGCTTGGGATCGCCGCGGCACTGGAGTTCCCGGGGGCATCGCTGACGCTGGCCGACGTGGACCCCGGGGCCGTGGCGTGCGCCCGGACCAACGTCGCGCGCTTCGGGCTGGAAACCCGGGCGGAAGTCGGTGCGTCGGACTTGTTCGATGGACTTGACGGCGACCGCTACGACCTCGTGATCGCCAATCCGCCGTACGTTCCCGCCAGCGAGATCGCGCAACTGCCTCCGGAATACGGGAACGAGCCCACCGGGGGCCTCGCGTCGGGCGCGGACGGTCTTGCGTGTTGGCGCGGCATCCTCGGGGCGCTCGGGGCATGGCTCGAGCCGGGCGGACTGCTGGCGGGGGAGGTGGGAGACACCGCCTCCGCACTCGCCGGGGCCTTCCCCGAATTGCCGTTCACCTGGCCGGAACTCGTCAACGCCCCGCGCCTCGCCAACGGCGACTTCGGCGTCTTCGTCCTCGACGGCGACGGCTTGTCAACACCCCGCTGACTTCCGATACTGCCTCGCCATGGCCGGAAACACGTTCGGACAGGCATTCACGCTCACCACGTTCGGCGAGAGTCATGGGCTCGCGATGGGCGCCGTGGTGGACGGCTGCCCGCCGGGACTGGAGCTTGCCGAGGCCGACCTGCAGGCCGACCTGGACCGCCGTCGTCCCGGCAGTTCCCGGTACACGACCCAGCGGCAGGAGCCCGACGCGGTGAGGATCCTGTCCGGCGTCTTCGAGGGCGTGACCACGGGGACCCCGATCGGGCTCGTGATCGAGAACGTGGACCAGCGCTCGCGCGACTACAGCGCCATCAAGGACCAGATCCGTCCGGCGCACGCGGATTACACGTACCTCAGGAAGTACGGCCGGCGGGACTACCGGGGCGGCGGCCGCGCCTCCGCCCGTGAAACGGCGATGCGCGTCGCCGCGGGCGGCATCGCGAAGAAGTACCTGCGCGAGCGCCACGGCACGCTGGTGCGGGGGTACCTGGCCGCGATCGGCCCGATCGCCACAAGCACGGTCGACTGGGAGATCGTCGACGACAACCCGTTCTTCTGCGCCGATCCCGATGCGCTCGAAGGGATCGCGGCGCTGATCGACGAACTGCGCGCGGCCGGGGACTCCGTGGGCGCGCGCATCAACGTGGTGGCGTCGGACGTTCCGGTCGGGCTTGGCGAGCCGGTGTTCGGCAAGCTGGACGCGGAACTGGCCGGGGCGCTCATGGGCATCAACGCGGTGAAGGGAGTCGAGTTCGGGGCCGGGTTCGCGGTCGTCGGACAGCGCGGCAGCGAGCACCGGGACGAGATGGACGCGGACGGGTTCGTGAAGAACGACGCCGGCGGCGTGCTCGGAGGCATCTCCTCCGGCCAGGACATCGTCGTGAGCATCGCGCTGAAGCCGACCTCCAGCCTGGCCATCCCCGGCAAGAGCGTGGACACCTCCGGGCGCGAGGTCGAGGTCGTGACGAAGGGACGGCACGACCCGTGCGTCGGCCTGCGCGCCACGCCCATCGCCGAAGCCATGACGGCGCTCGTGCTGATGGACCACCTGATGCGCGACCGTGCGCAGAATTCAGGTGTTGAGCGTTAGATAAATCAATCGGATACCTGCTCTACTTAAGGTGCTACCTGTTCCATCGGGGGCGTACGCCGTTCCGATCCACGACCTGCACCGGTAGAATCCCGCTCCAACCCCGACTTCATTGCCCGCGCTACGCATGAGCGGCAGGACCCTCTACGACAAGATCTGGGACGCCCACCACGTCACCGACCGGTCAGACGGCATGAGCCTGCTCTATGTCGACCGGCACCTCCTGCACGAGGTCACCTCGCCACAGGCCTTCGAGGGGCTGCGGCTGGCGGGCCGGCGCCCCTGGCGCGTCGATGCGAACCTCGCCACGCCCGATCACAACGTGCCGACCGTCGTGTCCGAGCGCCGGGCGGGGATACCGGGCATCGCGGACGAGGTCGCGCGGATCCAGGTGGAGACCCTGGACGCCAATTGCCGGGACTTCGGCATCAGGGAGTTCGGCATCAACGACGTGCGCCAGGGCATCGTGCACGTCATCGGACCCGAGCAGGGGGCGACCCTACCGGGGATGACCATCGTGTGCGGGGATTCGCACACGTCCACGCACGGCGCGTTCGCCGCGCTGGCACAGGGCATCGGTACCTCCGAGGTGGAACACGTGCTCGCGACGCAATGCCTCGCGCAGCGCCGGAGCCGGAACATGCGGGTCGCGGTGGAAGGCGCTTTGCCGGCCGGGGTGCACGCCAAGGACGTGGTTCTGGCGGTCATCGGCGCGATCGGGACGGCCGGCGCGACGGGTCATGTCATCGAGTTCTGCGGTACCGCCATCGAGGGACTGTCGATGGAGGGCCGCATGACGGTGTGCAACATGTCCGTCGAGGCCGGAGGCCGGGCCGGACTCGTCGCCGTGGACGATACGACGCTCGAGTACCTGGACGGTCGGCCCTTCGCGCCGCGCGGCGGCGCCTGGGACGACGCGGTGGCGTGGTGGCGCACGTTGCGTTCGGACGTGCACGCGGCTTTCGACCGGACCGTGGAGATCGACGCGGCCGCGCTAGAGCCACAGGTGACGTGGGGGACTTCTCCGGAACTCGTCGGCGGGATCGGCGGCGCCGTTACGTCGCCGTCGGACATCGACGATCCGGTCAGGGCGGAGGTCGCGGAGCGCGCGCTGGCCTACATGGACCTCGCTCCCGACACGCCCCTGGCCGGCATCCCGCTCGACAAGGTCTTCATCGGCTCGTGCACCAACGCCCGCATCGAGGACTTGCGCGAGGCGGCGGCAGTGGCCCGGGGGCACACGGTGCGCGTGGCCGAGGCGCTCGTCGTGCCGGGCTCCGGGCTGGTGAAACGCCAGGCCGAGGAGGAAGGGCTCCACGAGATCTTTCTCGAGGCCGGGTTCGAGTGGCGGGCGCCCGGCTGCTCGATGTGCCTGGCCATGAACGCCGACCGCCTGCTTCCGGGAGAACGCTGCGCTTCCACGTCCAACCGGAACTTCGAGGGCCGGCAGGGCCATGGCGGCCGCACGCACCTGGTGAGTCCGGCGACCGCGGCGGCGAGCGCCATCGCCGGACATCTCGCGGATCCGCGCGAGGCGATCGGATGAAGGCATTCACCACCCATCGGGGCGTGGTCGCGCCCCTCGAC
>JAPPHP010000315.1 GCA_028821035.1 Gammaproteobacteria bacterium
ACTACAACAACGGCGGCGGCTACATCACCTACTACCTGTGCAGCGGCAACGTCTATGACGCCACGGACGTCAACAACTGCTACGACCCGACCAAGCAGTACATGGAAGAGACGGGCAACGAGCGCAACACGCACGAGTTCCGCATCGCCACGGACGCGAGCAAGCGCCTCCGCTTCCTCGGCGGGGTGTACCTGAACGACGTGGAGACCACGCACATCGGGGACTTCCAGTACGCTTCGGCCAACCCGGCGTTCGGCGAGCACGTCAGCAGCTACTACAACGACAATTCGGGCGACGGCTTCCTGCTCGGCAACGTCGCGGTACCGACCAAGGGCATCAACTCCTCGGGCCCGAGGTCGCCGTACACGGTGTTCTTCAACGACTTCACCCGCACCGAGGAGGAGCAGGCCGTGTTCGGCGAGGTCGCGTTCGACCTCTCGGACCAGTGGACGGTCTCCCTGAGCGCCCGCTACTACGACCTGACCTCGCAGTTGCGCGGCGCCGCCAACTTCTCGTTCGGGTGCCGCTACGGCATCGAGCCGCAGGGGTTCGGGAACTCGACCCGCACGGCCGACGGCCGCTGCAACAGCCACGCCTTCAGCAACGACGTGACGGCGCGGCTGGAGACACTGGGCGACTACAAGTCGAGCGGCGACGACAACGTCATCCTGAACGCCCGCAGTCCGAACGGCGCCCGCGACATGTTCCGGGGCGGCGGCAGCAACGCGGCGACCCTGGCGGCCATCAAGAACGGCCACCTCGACATAGGCGACCTGCAGTCCGACGGCTCGATCAACGAGACCGACACGATCGTGAAGGCGTCCATCGGCTGGAAGGTGACGAACGACGTCCTGCTGTTTGCGACCTATTCGGAAGGCTATCGACCGGCCACCCTGAACCGGAACGCCGGACAGCTCTCGACCAACCAGACCGGCGTCTACGAGAACTACGTCGTCCCGGTCGTGGCGCTCACGGACGAGCTCTCGAGCTTCGAGGTGGGCATGAAGGGCGAGTTCCTCGACGGCACGTTGCGGATCAACGCGACCGCCTACCAGACCGACATCGACGAGTTGCAGGTGTCGCGCTTCGACCCGTCGAACGTGGCGTTCCTGTACTTCATCGAGAACATCGGCGACGCGGAGAGCCAGGGCCTCGACGTCGACTTCATGTGGGCGGCGACGGACCGGTTGACGATCGCGGGCGCCTTCAGCCTCCTCGACACCGAGTTGACCCGGCTGAACTCGCAGTTGCAGGGCATCGCCGTGCCGGTCGGCAGCGAGCTCCCGATGGCGCCGGAGTTCGCCGGCAACATCCGCGCGCGCTACGACTTCCCGATCAACGGCCTCGGGGCCAACGGCTACGTCCACGCGAGCCTCAACTACCGGGGCGAGAGCGTCGCCGGCATCGTCGGCAGCGCCGAGTTCATGGACGACACGCTGTTCCGGCAGTCGGGCGCGTACTCCGGGCTGGATCTCCAGTACGAGGGCGGCAACTTCGGCACGGTCGAGATTCCGGGCGGGCTGCCGCGGAACTCGCGCTTCGTGAACCCCGACGCAACGACGGTGAACGTCTCGTTCGGCATCGAGAAGGACGGCTGGCGGGCGGAACTGTTCGTCGACAACATCGGCGACGAGGAAGCACCGGTCATGCAGATCGCCGGCCACTACACGCCGGTGGTCACGGTCCAGCGTCCCCGGAGCATCGGACTGCGCTTCTCGTACGATCTCGAGTAGGCTCGGTGCCTTCTCCATACGGAGTCGGCAGATCGTCTCTCGGTCGGTAAGCGCGGAGGTCCGGTTCCTCAACTCGGAGTGGAAGGGTCGCCCGGATGCGCCGCGCATCGGCGACGGAGCGTCGCGACGGGCCGTAACCCACAAGCGGCGCATCGCCATCGACGACGCGCGGGGCCAGGCGCTGGGTCTCGACACCGCCGGCTTCGTCCTCGAGCGACATGAGACCGCGCTCGGCAGCTTCCGCAGGCGCGACGATGTCGTCGGCACCTATTACGAGGAGATAGGCCGCTTCGTGCGCCGCCTGTCCGGCGCCGACCGGGTTTTCGTGGACGGCCACACGATTCGAAACGAGGACGCACGCGGTTTCGACGCGGCCTACGCCCGTTACGTCCACTGCGACTACTCACTTGCCGACGGCGGCGCCCACCGGCGGGACATCGTCGAGCGCAGGTACGCCCAGACGCTCGGCTCGGGGACCTGGGAGTTCGCCTGGTACAACACGTGGCAGCCGATCGACCACCCGGCTTACCGCAATCCGCTCGCCGTGATCGACGCACGGACGCTCGATCCGGACGACGTCGTCGAGTACTGGTACACGGGGCCGCGCGCCAAGCCGCTTCCGGAGCGGCCCGGCAAGCCGACCGACGCGTCATTGTCGTCCATGCCGGTATTCAACCCGCGCCAGCGGTTCTGCTACTTCCCGCGAATGCGCACGGACGAGATCATGGTGTTCAAGCAGCTCGACACCCGATCCGGCCGGGCGCTGGGCTGTCCCCACACGTCGTTCGACATCGACGCGCCGCCCGGGGCGCCGCCGCGGCGCAGCATCGAAGTTCGCGTCGTGTGCGCGTTTGAAGGCTGAGCTGGAGTGCTCAACTCTTGTTTGAGCAAGCGGGGGACCTGGAGGAATGGCTGATGTGATGAAGGGCGTACGCGTCCTGGAGGTGGCGCAGTTCGTTCTTGCCCCTGCCGCGGCGGCAGTCCTCGGCGACTGGGGCGCGGAGGTCATCAAGGTGGAGCATGCCGGGCGCGGCGACGCCGTGCGCGGATTGTCCAGTTACGGGATTCCGGCCGATGTCGACGGCGTCAACTTCCTCTGGAGCCCGTTCAATCGCGGCAAGCGGTCGGTGGGGATCGATCTCACGATGGTGGAAGGCCGCGGCATCCTCCTGGATCTGGCGCGGTGCGCGGACGTCTTCGTCACCAACTACCTCCCCTCCGCGCGTGCGCGGCTCGGGATCGACGTCGCCGACATCCGGGGGGTGAATCCGGACATTGTCTATGGCCGCGGCAGTGCGCACGGCCCGAGAGGCGGCGAGGCGAACCGCGGCGGCTTCGAGAGCACCTACTGGTTTCGCAGCGGCGCGGCGTCGGGGGCGACTCGACCGGGGGGCGAACTGGTGACGCTGCCCGGGCCCGGGTTCGGCGATAGCCAGACGGGACTTGCGCTCGCGGGCGGGTTGGTGGCGGCGCTCTTTCACCGTGAAAGGACCGGCGAGGCGCTCGTGGTGGACTCCTCGCTGCTGGCGTCGGGGACCTGGGCGATGCAGGCAGCACTGATGGGGGCGAACCTGACGGGTAACGAAGAGTTGACGCCCATCGACCGGTACGCCCTTCCCAATCCGATCGGAATGCACTACGCGACCGGCGACAGCCGCTTCGTGAAGCTGTCCATGGTGGACTCGGACCGCTACTGGGCCGGCTTCTGCGGGGCAATCGGCCGCGACGACCTGATCGGCGATCCCCGCTTCGCGGACGCGGCCGCGCGCGCACGCTATAGCCGTGCCTGTGTGGAGGCACTGGAGGCGGAGTTCGCGGCGCGGCCGCTTGCCGAGTGGATCGAGGTTCTCGGCCGACAGCGCGGACCCTGGTCGGTGGTGCAGGTCGTGGGGGAACTCGAGGACGATCGGCAGGCGCTGGAGAACGGCTACCTGCAGCCGGTAGATTGGGGCAACGGGCGGAAGCTGACGCTCACGCCCGCCCCGGTTCAGTTCGACGAGGCCGCGCCGAAGCTGGCGCGTGCCCCGGAGCCCGGTGAGCACACGGAGGAGGTGCTCCTGGAACTGGGTTACGACCGGGGGGCGATCGCTCGGCTGAAGGAGTTGGGTGCCGTTAGCTGACCGGGTCATGTAATCGAACTCCGGAACCAGGGATTGGGCATGGCGATGGACGATGGCAATCACTACGGGTTTCAGCTCCCGGACGAACTGGTGCTGCTGCGCGATCAGGTTCGGCGCTTCATGCGGGAGGAAGTGAAACCCGTCGAGGACAAGCTGCCGCTCGATGCGATCGAGTGCGCGCCGGAGGATTTCGCGCGGTTGCGCGGTATCGCGGAGCAGATGGGACTCACGCGATTGACGACGCCCGTGGAGTATGGCGGCAATGCGCTAAGCGCGCTCGCCCGGGTGGTCGTTGCCGAGGAGTCGGCGAAATGCCGTGCCGGCGCTTACAGCCCGGCGCTCGGCGCCTTCGGGGGCGGTCCGCCCATCATCGTCTGGTCCGGCACGCCGCGTCAGATCGAGAAGTACGCCATGCCCTGCGTCGACGGCAAGAAACGCGCCTACGTCGCGCTCACCGAGCCGACCGGCGGATCGGATCCGCGCAACAACGTGCAGACCCGGGCGCACAAGCAGGGGGACGTCTGGGTCCTGAACGGACGCAAGATGTGGATAGGGAGAGCGGCGAGCGCCGACTACGGGATCGTGTTCGCCCGCACGCAGGACGGTTCGCCGCCGCAGATCACGGCGTTCATCGTGGAACCGGACTTCAAGGGCATCGCGTTCAACGAGATCGAAGTCCTTCGCAAGCCATCCCCTTACGAGATCGTGTTCGACAACTGCGAAGTGCCGGCGGAGAACGTGCTCGGCGAGGTGGGCGGCGGCTTTGGCGTCGCGCAGACCTGGCTCGTCGACGCGCGCATTCCCTATGCGGCCAGTTGCATCGGGATGGCCCAGGAGGCGCTGGACATGGCTTGCGGATGGGTCAAGAGCCGGCCGGCGCGTGACGGCGTCCTCGCCGACAAGCAGGCGATTCAGTGGATGATCGCGGACTCCGAGGTGGAGCTGCGCGCCGCGCGGCTGCTCACCTACGACGCGGCCGCCAAGGTGGACGCCGGCGCGCCGGGCAAAGTGGACGCCTCGGTGTGCAAGCTTTGCGGCACCGAAACCGCCTGGCGGGTCGTGGATCGCGCGATGCAGATGTTCGGCGGCATGGGTGTGGCGCTCGAGATGCCGCTGGAACGCTGGTACCGCGAGCTGCGGGTCAAGCGGATTGGCGAAGGTCCGTCGGAGGTGCATCGCATGGTGATCGCCCGCGACAAGCTGCGCAACACCGACGGCGGCAGCTACTTCGGATAGACCAACGCGGCCGACAAAGCAGGCTTCGCTACGCCTGGCCCGGTTCTCTAGTCCGGCACGGCCCGCCGGATCTCCTGCATCGATCGCCAATGGCCGGCCGGCCAAGGGCGAAAGTCGATGGTGTCGCGCCAGGCGAACGCCGTGAGCGGGCGGTAGGTCGGCAGCCCACCCGCAAGCGCTTCGTGCTTCTTCCTTGGCAGCGAACCCCGTTTCCATAACTCATTGTTTCCAATGTTATTTCGATCTTTTGTCATGTCCGCTGGCCAACAAAACGACACCGTCATACGTGCGGACCAGTGGCCCCTCCCGCGATGCCCTGATGCCTTGACCCCTGACCGCCCGATCCCGGCACCCTCGACCTCGCGCCGACCGTTGCGCATCCCCGCAACACGACGCTGATCGTCTCCCCCCGGCCGGCGGCGGGTCAAGGACATGACCCGGGCTTGGTCCCGAGGTTGCAGCACAGCGGCTCCAGCGGCGTCCTAGGGCCATTGTGGGCGATGCCGCCTTGCGGCGGCCCGCGCCCTAGTCGGCTTCGCCGACCGGAGCCCGCAGGCGGTCTCCGCCCTTGCGGGTTTCGGTCGCTATCGCTTCCGCCCTCCGGGCGGTGAGACCGCGACGACCGCTCCGATAGGCCATCCAAACCGCCAGACCGCGTTGCACGGCAACGCCCGGTAGACCGCAACCGCCCGACCGCCGGTAGCGCTTCGGGCGCCGCCCGCACATTCCCCGAACCGCCTGCCCCCGCTCGGGGCCGCCGCATCGTTCCCACCCCCAACGATGTCAACGACGGCCTGCCGTTCGTCGGTTACCGGCCCAGCGTGTCACGCGTACTCGGCCGGTCAACCCGAAGGGTTCTCCGCGCTGCTGCGACCTCGCTGGCGCGAGGTGACCGGCCTGCGCGCGCGTGCCGCCTGCCAGGCACCGACGCACTCCCGCGTCGCGAGTCTGAACAGGAGACCACCATGGACCTCGAAACCCTCATCGCCCAGTGGAGCGGCAGGACCCCGCCGGGCTTCGTTCCCCACGCCGTCCTCCGGCAGCAGCCCCCACAGTGCGTTCAACCCCGTTGCCGGCGGCCGGCTTCGCTCAAGGCCAACGGCGAGTACGCGAAGTCGTGCGAGCCGTGCAGAATTCGTCGCGCGAAGTCCTGCAAGCGTCGCCGCGCCGCCCTGGTTGCCGAAGGCGGCTGCAGAAGATGCGCGTACCGCAAGCGGCTGGAGGGCGACTTCCTCTGCGGGCGGTGCCGCGAGGACCGCGACATCGAGCGCGGGCAGAAGCGCCGGGACGCCCTCGACGCCGCGGCGATCGACGAGTTCGCCGCCAAGCCCGACAGGGCGCACGAGCCCTCCAACCTCGATTGCGGGATCAGCCCGTGGAACGCGCGGGGGCCGCGGGAACCATCGGCAGCCTATTGGTCGCCGTTGCCCGATCCCGAGC
>JAPPHP010000300.1 GCA_028821035.1 Gammaproteobacteria bacterium
GCGTGGCCCTCGGCGTCGCGCGGGCCGGGCTCGACGCCACCATCGCGCTGGCCGACGACAAGCGGCCCCGGTTCGTCAAGCGCCCGATCTCCGAGAGCGAGGTCGTGCAACACCAGATCGGCAAGGCGGAAGCCACGTGGCGCGCCGCCAAGGCCCTGCTGCACGAGACCGTCGGCAACGTCTGGGAGAGCGTGAAGGCGACGGGCGAGATCACCGTCGAGCAGCGCATCCACCTGCGGATGGCCGGGACCCACGCGATCCGGCAGTCGATGGAGACGGTGGACATCGCCTATAACCTGAGCGGCGCCGACGCGATCTTCGCCTCGAAGGCCATCCAGCGCCGCTTCCAGGACGCCCACGTCATCACGCAGCAGGTCCAGGGGCGGGACGCCCACTACGCGACGGTGGGGCAGTTCTTCCTCGGGCTCGAGCCGACGGGCGGGGTGTTCTGAGGACCCCTCGGAACCCGCTCTTCAGTCCGGCTTCGCCAGGCCCGCTCGGCGTTGCTGATCGGTCAGGCGGTCAGTACCGAGGTCTCGAAGCGCACGACGAGGCGTGGTGACGCTGGTAGACCCGCCCGCGCGCGCTCGTCGTCATCCAGATGCAAAGCCAATGCATCCCGGAGGTTCGCGACCGTCTCGTCCAGCGTCCGGCCCTGGGTGACGACGGCCACTTCCCGGCACTCCGCGACACACCATCCTTCGCTCTCTCCGACAAACGCGTGAATCGACGGGGCGTCGGCGCGCTGCCGCCATGTTCGCATCGACATTCAGACCCTCAGCGGCAACGACCGGTGTCGCACTCCCGTAGCCGCAAAGACCGCGTTCACCAGGGCCGGGGCGACGGGCGGCACGCCCGGCTCGCCCACCCCCGCCGGCAGCGCGTCCGATGGCACGAGTTCGACGACGATCTCCGGGCTCTCGGACATGCGCAGCACCGGGTAACCGTCGAAGTTGTCCTGGTCGACGCGGCCGTTGCTCATGGTGATCTCGCCGTGCAGGGCGAGCGACAGGCCGAAGACGACGGCGCCCTCCATCTGCGCCATGCAGGTATCCGGGTTGATGTACGTCCCGCAGTCGATCACCACGTGCGCGTTGTCCACGCTCAGCCCGGAGTCTCCGGAGGTGACCTCGAGCACCACGGCAACATAGGAGCGGAAGCTGTGGTGCACGGCGAAGCCGAGACCGCGCCCGGCCGCGCGCGCGGCGTCCCAGTCCGAGATCGCCCGCGCCCGCTCCACGACGTGGCGAAGCCGCGCGAGATCCAGGCCGTGACCCTCCGGCGGCTGCATGCCCGGCACGTCGAGGATGCCGGACGGGCCGAGCAGGTCGAGGCGGTAGTCGATGGGATCGCGTCCCGCCGCGGCGGCGAGCTCGTCGATGAAGATGTTGGCCGAGAACGAGTGGAAGATGTTGCACACGCTGCGCAGCCAACCCATGCGCACGCCGGGCTGGATGCCGGCGTATTCGTAGCGTTCGTTGGCGACCCGGTAAGGCAGGTTCGAGAACCCCATCTCGAGTTCCCAGTCCGCCGGGTCCACCGCATCCCCGCTGAACGTCGTGATGATCGTCGGGAAGGCCGTGCGCTGCAGCCACGCGGTCGGGCGGCCTTCCGCGTCGAGCTTGGCGCGGTGGTACTGGGCGCTCGCGGCGTGGAAGAAGTCGTGGCCGATGTCGTCCTCGCGCGTCCACGTCACGCGGACCGGGCGCCCGAGGCGTTTTGACAGCTCCACCGCCTCCAGCACGAAGTCCGGCTTCGACTTGCGCCCGAACGCGCCGCCGAGCAGCGTCACGTTGATCGTGACGTTCGCCGTGTCGAGCCCGAGCCATTGGGCTACCAGGTTGCGCGTGGACTGCGGATCCTGCACCGGCGCCCAGACCTCGCAACCCCCCTCGGTCACGCTCGCGAGCGCCACCGGCGGCTCCATCGGTGCGTGGGACAGGAACGGCGTCTCGTACAGGGCTTCCACCTCCGCCCCGTCTGCTGCGAATGCTGCGTCGACGTCCCCCGCATCCCAGAGCCTTTCACCGTCCGCCTGCACGCTTTCGCGCAACCGCGCCGTGAACTCCGCGCTGTCGAAGGCCGCGTTCGGGCCCTCGGTCCATTGCACGTCGAGGGCATTCGCGATGCGGATGGCCGTCCACGTGCGGTCCGCGACGACGGCGACTCCCCCTATCGGGTTGAACACCGCGCCGATGCCGGCGACACCCGGCAGGGTCTCGACGGCGATCAGTCCCGGTTCGTCCGGCGGCGGCTCGAAGCCCGCGACCTCGGAACCGAGCGACGGCGGACGCACGATCACCGCTTGCGCCATGTCCGGCAGCGTGACATCGGCCCCGAACGCGGCCTTGCCGTCCGCCACGTCGTCGGCATCGACGTGCACCCGGTGCTTGCCGATGTAACGGTACGCCTCGCGGCTCTTGCGCGCCGGGTTCTCCGGCACGGGCAACTCGGCCGCCGCCGCGACCAGATCCCCGTAGGGGACGCTGCGGCCAGAGGGTGCGTGACGGACGCTGTGGTCCACCGCTTCGCACTCCGCCACCGGCACGCCCCACTGGGCCGCGGCGGCGGTGCGCAGCATCTCGCGCGCGCTCGCTCCGGCGTCGCGCAACACGTCGAACAGGAAGCGGATGCTCTGCGAGCCGTCCGTATTCTGGTCGCCGTAGACCGGGTCGCCCACCGCCTGGGCCACCGTCACGCGGCTCCAGTCGGCTTCGAGTTCGTCCGCGACGATCTGCGCGAGCGCCGTGCGGATGCCCTGGCCCATCTCGGACCGGCTGGCGGTGATGGTCACCGTGCCGTCCCCGGCCATCGAGAGGAAGACGTTCGGCGTGAGCGTCGCGTTCCGCGACGGCATCGGCCCGGTTGAGCACCCTGGCACCGCCGCGCCGACGACCAAGACCCCGGAAGTCTGGAGGAATCGGCGTCGGGAGAGATTCGCGACCGTCATGTTCATGTCCGCACCTCCCCGGCCTCCTTGATGGCCGTCCGGATGCGTCCGTAGGTGCCGCAGCGGCAGATGTTGCCGGACATGGCCCGGTCGATGTCCTCGTCCGTCGGCGACAGCGTGTCGTCGAGCAGCGCGGAGGCGGACATCAACTGGCCCGCCTGGCAGTAGCCGCACTGGGGCACGTTGTTCTTCACCCACGTCTCGACCAGCTTCGGGTGGCTGGCGCGCAGTCCCTCGACGGTCGCGACGGATTTGCCCTGGACGGAGGCCAGCGGCGTCTGGCACGAACGCATCGGCGTGCCGTCGATGCGGACGGTACACGCCCCGCACAGCGCCTTGCCGCAGCCGTACTTCGTTCCGGTCATGCCGAGGTCGTCACGCAGCGCCCACAGGAGCGGCGTGTCCTCCGGCGCGGTCACCTCCACAGGCGACCCGTTCACGGTGAATTCGATGGCCATACCCACCTCCCCCGAATGTCACGGCCAAGGGTACTCCATCTGTGCCGCCGCGCGACCCACCCTTGCCGCCGCGCGTCCACTCCTGACAAACTCCCCCGTCGCCAACTCCCCCTGCAACGCTCCGAAGGAGAACCACCTTGATCGACCTCTACTACTGGCCGACGCCAAACGGCTGGAAGGCCACCATCATGCTTGAGGAGTGCGGCCTCGAGTACCGCTCGATCCCCGTGGACATCGGCGGCGGCGACCAGTTCAAGCCCGACTTCCTGCGCATCAGCCCGAACAACCGGATGCCGGCGATCGTCGACCATGACCCCCTCGGCGGCGGCGCGCCGCTCTCCGTCTTCGAGTCCGGGGCGATCCTCGAGTATCTCGCCGAGAAGACGGGCAAGTTCCTGCCGCGGGACACCGCCGGCAAGTACCAGGCCCTGCAGTGGGTGCACTGGCAGATGGCGAACCTCGGCCCGATGATGGGCAACGCCAACCACTTCAAGAACTACGGCAAGAACCTCGCCGGCGACCCGAAGCAGCTCGAGTACGGGACGAAGCGCTTCGTCGGCGAAGTCGACCGTCTCGCGGGGGTCATGGACGCGCAATTGTCCGCCAACCGGTACCTGGCGGGTGCCGAATACACGATCGCGGACATCATCACCTGGCCCTGGGCGATGCTGATCGGCCGGTTGCTCGGGGAGGAGATGTTCGAGCCGAACACGCACTTGAAGCGCTGGGTCGACGAGATCCGCCAACGGCCCGCCGTCGAGAAGGGCTTCCAGGCCCACCGCGAGTGGGGCCAGCGCGAACTGACCGAGGAGGAAGAGAAGGCGCGTCGCGAACTGCTCTTCAACCAGGACGCCGCGAAGGTGCGAAAGGCGCGCGAAGAAGCCGCGCGCGCCGCGGCGTGACGGACGACGGGCGTCCCGCCGGAGACTCGCCCCGGGAGTATCGCCAGGCACGCTTCGTCCCGCCGGCCGGGGCGACGCAGATCCTGCTCGTGCGGCACGGCGAGTCCCGCGCCGCCACCGCCGACGACCCGTTTCCGCTCGTCGACGGTCACGGCGACCCGGAACTGCACGCCAACGGACGCGAGCAGGCCAAGAAGGTCGGCGAGCGGCTGAAGGGCCTGCCGATCTCGGCGGTCTACGTCACCAACCTGCGGCGGACCGCCGAAACGGCGGCGCCGCTCTGCCGGCACCTCGGTCTCGACCCTATCGTGGAAGCGGACCTCCGCGAAGTCTTCCTGGGGGAGTGGGACGGCGGACTGATGCGCATCAAGGCCGCCGAGAACCATCCGATCATGCAGCGGGTGCGCGCGGAGCAGCGCTGGGACGTCATTCCGGGCGCGGAGTCGAACGCCGCGCTGGACGAACGCATCGGCCGCGGGCTGCAACGCATCGCGGCCAACCATCCTGATGAGCTGGTGGTCGCCGTCGTGCACGGCGGCGTGATCGCCCGTGTCATGGCGATGGCGACCAGGGCCGAACCGTTCGCCTTCGCCGGGGCCGACAACGGGTCCATCAGCCACATCGTGATGTCCGCCGAGTCCATCCTCGTGCGGCGCTTCAACGACTGCTCGCACCTGTCGGACGGGTTTGGCGCGCTCCGCTCGCAGATGACGTGATGCCGGCGTAAGACCAGATGTAAAGCCCCCTTTACATCTGGCGCGCCAAACGTATAGTCCGCGAATGATTCAGCGTCCCGGCTGGGTCCGGCGGATTCGTGACGCGTGGCAGACACGCCCGGTCGTCTGGCTCTCGGGGGTCCGACGCGTGGGCAAGACCACGCTCTCGCACCTGCTGCCGGGCGCGCGGTATCTCAACTGCGACCTGCCGTCCGTACAGAGGACGCTGGAAGACCCGGAGCTCTTCTTCGACAGCGCCCCCCGCGACGCCGTCCTCGCCTTCGACGAAGTCCACCGCCTGCCGGACCCGGGCCTCGTACTCAAGATGGCGGCAGATGAGTACCCCGGTCTGCGCGTGCTCGCGACGGGGTCAGCGAAGCTCGCCGCCACCCGCGAGTTCCGCGAGTCCCTGGCAGGGAGGAAGCTCGAGGTGCACCTCTGCCCGGTGCCTTGGGAGGAGTGCATGGACGCATTCGGTATCGCCGAGCTGGACCGCCGGCTGCTGAACGGCGGGCTCCCGGAGGCCCTGCTCGCCGAGCGGCCCGACGAGGGCTTCTTCAGCGAATGGCTGGACAGCTTCTACGCCCGGGACATCCTGGAACTCTTCAACATACGCAGCCGCCGGGGCTTCCTGGGTCTGCTGCGCGTGCTCCTGCGCGGTAGCGGCGGCCAGGTGGACTACACGTCCCTGGCGTCCGGCAGCGAACTGAGCCGCGTGACCGTCAAGGCGCACATGGAGGCCATGGAGGCGGCGCACGTCATCCGCCTGTTGCGGCCGTTCCACGGCGGCGGCAAGCAGGAGATCGTCAGCCGCCCCAGGTGCTACTCGTTCGATACCGGGCTCGTCGCCTTCGAGCGGGGCTGGCGAGAAGTTCGGGACGACGACCGGGAAATCCTCTGGGCGCACCTCGTGCTCGACGCCCTGCTGATGCGCTTCCATCGCGACCGGGTGCTCTACTGGCAGGACAAGTCGCGCAGGGAGATCGACTTCGTGATTCGCCGGGCGGACGGCACCGTCGACGCCGTCGCTTGCGAGGTCAATCCGGAGCGGCTGGACGCGGCGTCGCTGCAGGCCTTTCGGCGCATCTATCCCGACGGGACGAACTACGTGGTGACGCCCCTCGACCGGGAGCCCTGCCGCATCCGGCGCGGCGGCCTGCCGGTCACGGTCTGCTCGACGCGACACCTCGGGTGAAGCGCCTGATCCCGACGTTCCTTTCGAACCCGCGCTCCGCGATGGTATGGTTCCGGGAATCCCTGCCGGCATGACGGTCACGAGGATGAGCGAAGCAACGGCGATCGAACCCACGGCGGCGGCTCCGTCCGCGGCTGAACACGCGACCGCGATGGCACGGTACACCGCGGAGGGCCAGTCCCGGGCCCGCGCCATCGGCAACCGCGGACCCATTAGCGTCGAGGCCACCGGCCGCCACGCGCAGGACATACTGGGCGCGTACTGGCGTCACGGCGTA
>JAPPHP010000076.1 GCA_028821035.1 Gammaproteobacteria bacterium
GTCGGGAGGTTCGAACTCGTGATGTCCACGCGGATGCGGTGGCCGGGCTGGAAGTAGTTGGCGTACACCAGCATGTCGATCTCGATCGGGTAGACCACGCCCGGCTCCATCAGGACCATCCTGTCGTAGCCCTCGCGATAGCGTAGCCGCAGGTAGCCTTCCTGCAGCGCGAACGCGCGGCCGTCCGGATAGACGTCGTAGAGCTTCACGGACAGGTCCGTGTCCGGCACATCCGTGGATACATGGATCGTCGCGCGCATCTTGCCGGTGATCTCGATGCCTTCCGTTAGCGGTTCGCTCGTGTACACGAGCACGTCCGGCCGTTCCTGCAGGTCCGAGAGATCGAAGCTGCCGCTGTGCACGGCGCGTATCGGTTCCATGATCGGATTGGCCGGATCGTAGACATAGGTGTCGGATCCGGCGGTATCCGGCGCCGCAGAGACGATCCTCCCGGAGTCCATGCTGCCGCCGGCATCGCCGCTGCTGGTGAGGAAGAACCGGGTCGGGGTCGTGCCTTCGATGGGCCACACATCCGACGACTTCCACGCGTTCCGCCCCGGGACGTAGTACTGGATCTTCGGCTCCCTGTCGAAGCCGTTGTCCATGCCTTTCAGGGTGTAGTCCCACCACCGGAGATACGTGCCCCAGATGTCCTTGCGCGCATCGCCCATGTCCCTCTGGCCCGAAACGGTCCGCGACGAGACGGATTCGATGTTGCAGTGCGCCAGCGGCGAGATGATCACGAACTGGTTGTCGCGCCCGTACTGCGTCTCGGCGTTTTCGCTGAAGTGGCGGAACTGCAGGAAGGTCTCGTTCACGCCATAGTCGTGCCACGAGTTGATGTGCAGGGCCGCCGCATTGACCCGGGTGTCGTCCTCCAGGTAGTCACCCCCGTCCCACCACGGATCCATGGGTTCGCGGGTGAGGTCTTCCCAGTCCGATGGGGGCGAGTCGAGGACCTCGGCAATGTCGATCGAAGGCAGCACCAGCATGGCGTCGATGAAGTACTTGTTGTACAGGTCCGGGTCTTCCGCCATCGACCGCAGATCGACGCCAAGGTCCGGGGCCGGATCGAAGAAATCGGCCACCTGCAGGAACTCTTCCCGCGACAGCCGGCGCGACGGGCGGTAGAACAGGTTCGTGCCGGAAAAATGCGCCCAGAGCGCCATGGTCAGATTGGTGGCGCCGCCCCGTTTCCAGAGCTTCGCCATGGTGCCGCCCGCGGTGCCGTGCCCGGTGGCGGCGGATTGGGGGATGATCGACGTCAGGGCGGGATGCAGCGTCTGCGCCGCCTTGATCTGGTTGGCGCCCGGAATCGAGCAGCCGATCATGCTGGTCCTGCCGCTGAACCAGGGCTGTTCTGCGAACCAGTCGAGCGTGTCGGCGGCGTCCTCGACGTCTCCGTTCAGGACCACGTAGTCGCCTTCCGATTCGAACTTCCCCCGCCGGTCCTGGACGGCGAACACGTAGCCATGACTCGCGTAGTAGTACGCCTGGTTCGCCGCGGAGATGGGCGCGTCCGGGTCGGCATTGCGCTTGCTGGCCTTGTCGTACGGCGTCCGTTCGAGAATGACGGGCAGCTCACCCTCGACCCCGACGGGGAAGTAGAGGTCCGTGGAGAGCCGCACGCCATCGCGCATCGGAACGAAGTGGCTGCGCTCGACCCTGACTTCGTAGGGGCCCTTGCCGAACGGGACGGTCTCCGGCGCTGGCGCGGGGTTTTCCGCGGCTGGCGTCTCCACCTCCTGGTCTTGGGAACAGGCAGAGACCGCCATGACAGCCGTGCACAGCAACAGGGACCGGAGGTGCGTTCGCATTCGCTAGAGCCTCTTCACGTTGTCGTCGAGATTGCGCTCGATGAAGTTATGGTACGGATCGACGATCACGGCCGCCGGCCTTTCTGGATTCGCGGCTATCGGGTGTGCGCTCCAGCTTGGCGGTGTGGAGTGGGAAACAGGTTCCGGGAGCCTGCAGCGCACCCCATTTCGACAAGCCTCCCAGACAGCTACTCCTCGGGCGCGGCTTCCGGCGCCGGAATCGAACTGATCACCGGCGCGACCGGCAGGGTATCGAGGTCCACGACCGCGCCGTCCTTGAGGACCATCTCGATCTCCCGGTAGTGGGCGGCGCTCCGCAGCGGGTCCTTGCCAAGCACCACGATGTCCGCGACCTTGCCGGGCTCAAGCGTTCCCAACCGGTCGTCCACCCGATAGGCCGCGGCGACATGGCTGGTGGCGGACCGCAGGATCTCCTGCGGAGCCATGCCCAGTTGCTCGAGCCCGGCGAGCGCGTTGAAGTGCCCTTCGCCGAGCTTCGTTCGGGGATCCGCGTTCGGGCCCTCGGACTCGGCGGCGACCACGGGGTTCTCGACGCCCGCGTCCGTCGAGAGCAGCATGGCCACGCCGTGTTCGATCATCGCCTTCTGGTTCTCGCGGCCGATTTTCATGTACGGGGCCAGGATCGCCCCGGGGACGCGCGGGTGGATCTCCGCGTACTCGTCGATGCGCCGCTGCGTGATCGGCAGCACAGACACCGGGATGCCCCGGTCGACGAGCTTCCTTAGCGTCTCGTCCGGTATGGGCACCTGCGGGCCGGAGATGTCGCCGTGGGTGACGATGTCGACCCCGGCGTCGATGGCCATGTCGAGGCTCTCGACCGAGGTGGTGTGCGCCTGCACGGTCATGCCGGCCTTGTGTGCCTCCTCCACGATGGCGCGCTGCACCCGGGGGGAGAACTGGATGAAGAACATGTCGGTGTGGCCGCTCGCGCCGTACTTGAGGAAGTCCATCCCCTTGCCCGCGTACTCGGCGACCGCCGCGCGG
Source organism: Gammaproteobacteria bacterium (assembly GCA_028821035.1). Taxonomy (GTDB): domain Bacteria; phylum Pseudomonadota; class Gammaproteobacteria; order Pseudomonadales; family Azotimanducaceae; genus VXNE01. Next base: position 2,823 of record JAPPHP010000076.1, read on the forward strand.
ACATCCTCCGGCGTCATCCACATGAGGTCACGGCCGGTGCCCTGCTCCCAGGTCTCGTTGATGCGCTTGACGAACGTCTTGGTGAGGAAAGGGGCAGCGGCGCCCAGGAAGTCGGGGGACAGCGGCCCGCCGAACCCGATGATGTTGCCCGCGAGATAGATGCGACTGCCAGGCGCCTCGCCCGCGTTGATGGCATCCCGGGCCGCCTTGAGCGCGGCCAGCGGCCCCCAGGTGTCGAACACCGTCGTCTGCCCGGTCTTCAGGGCGATCTGGGCGGCTTCCAGGACGATCTCGTCGTAACGGTCCTCGAACTTGATGAGGGTCTCGAGACGGATGTTGATCATCAGGTGCAGGTTGGCGTCCATGAGCCCGGGGATCAGGTACTTCCCCTGGACATCGAGGGTGCGCGCGTCCGCCGGGACGGCAACGTCGCGCCCGACGGCAGCGATCCGGCCATCCTCGACCAGCACGGTCGCGTTGCGGATCGGCGGCGCGCCGGTACCGTCGATGACCGTTCCGCCGATCAGGGCGAGGGAGTCGGCGTGGGCGCCAGCGGCGAGCAGCAGGCAGGCGGCGACACCCGCCACGAGGAGAAGAGGATGGCGCCGTCGATGCATCCCCTCAGCCCTCCGCTTCCGGCGCGTGTTTCCCAAACCACCCGAGCAGCGTCGTCATCTTCGACATCGCGTGGCTCGGCCGCGCGACGATGCCGTGCGCCTCCTCCGGGACCCGCACGAGCACGGTCTCCACGCCCTGCAGCTTGAGCGCCTTGTAGTACTGCTCGGACTCCGACATGGGCGTGCGCCAGTCCTCCTCCCCGGTCATGATGAGCGTCGGCGTCGTCACGTTCTCCGACACGCGCAGCAGCGAGCGGGCCTCGAAGTTGTCCCGGTGGCGCCAGGGCAGTCCGGGCATCCAGTATTCGAGGAACAGCCCCGACAGGTCCGCGGTGAAGATGAAGCTCTCCCAGTTGATCACCGGGTAGAAGGCCACGGCCGCCCGGAAGCGGTCCGTGTTGCCGATCATCCAGGCCGTCAGTACGCCGCCGCCGCTCCCGCCGGTGACGTAGAGCCGCTCCTCGTCGACGAAACCCATGCCGACCACGTGGTCCACCGCGGAGTTCAGGTCGTGGAAGTCGTCTCCCGGGTAGGCGTGGTGGATGAGATTGCCGAACTCCTCGCCGTAGCTGATGCTGCCGCGGGGATTGGTGTACAGCACAACGTAGCCGGCGGCGGCCATGAGCTGCTTCTCCGTGTCGAACACGTCGCCGTAGTCCGCGAAGGGTCCGCCGTGCATCTCCAGGATCAGCGGGTACTTCCGGGACGCATCGAAGCCGGGCGGCTTGATGATCCAGCCGTGCACGGGGCGGCCGTCCTTCGACGATGTCCACCGCAACTCCTCAACCGCGCCGAGTTCCCGCGCGCCGAACAGGTCCGCGTTCAGGTCTGTCAGCATGCGCCCGGCCTCGCCGGGGTCGGCGACGGCGACGTCGCCGGGCATGGCCGGCCCCGGAACCGTGTACGCCAGGCGGCCCCCGTCGCTGGTCGACCAGAGGGTGTTGTGGTTGATGTAGCCCGTTTCGCCGCTACCGATGTCAGGCACGACAACACGGCGGCCGCCGTCGAGCGAGAACAGCACGAGCCGCGCATTGCCCGCGTCGAGCACGACGCCGTGGATGCCGCTGCCGTCCGGCGCCCATTGCGGTCCGCCGCCCCCGCGGCGCGCGGAATCCTGGACGTGCCGGTCATAGTCCAGGGTCAGGTTCCGGACGTTGGAGCCATCGCGGTCCGCCAGGTACAGGTCGTTCTGTTGATGCCCCTGGTATCGGTCGTCATAGCCCACGTAGGCGATGTGCCTGCCGTCCGGCGACACCGACGCGGCCACGTCGGGTCCCTTCCGGTCGATCAGCCGCCGCGCCGACCCGTCGGCCAGCGCGACCTCGTAGACATCCGGATTGCCCACGTCGTAGATCTCGGCACCTTCCGCGAGGTTGGCAGAGACGATCAGGGATTCCCCTTCCGGCGCCCAGGCGAAGGAGCCGGCGCCGAACTGCCGTTCGCCCTGCGTCACCTGTCGTGGCGTGCCGCCGTCGGCGGCCACGACGAAAAGGTGCATGTACCCCGGCGGCACGTCCCCGACCTGGTCGAAGCGGAACGCCAGCATGTCGGTGTACTTCGGCGGCGGCGCCCACTCGGCGCCCTCCGGCGCCGGCGGCATCTCGCCGATGACGAGCGCGGGTTCCGGGACGAGACGCGTGAACGCGATGCGGCCTCCGTCCGGCGACCACGCGAAGTTGCCCGGCGGCATGGCATGACTGGTGACCGCGGCGGTGTCGCCCGTGTCCATCCAGCGCACGTGAAGCTGCGTGCTGCCGCTCTCGTCCGACCGGTACGCCAGGCGGCTCCCGTCCGGGGACCAGCGGGGGGAATTCGCCGTGTGCTTGCCGGTGTTCAGCGGCCGGTGGTTCGATCCGTCCGCATCGACCATCCAGAGGTTCTGGTAGCGGCGGTCGGTCATCACGTCGTTGAAGTGACGGACGTACACGACCTGCTCGCCGTTCGGCGAGATCTGGGCGTCCGTGGCGTACTCCAGTTCGAAGACGTCCATCACCTCCAGGGGCTGCGCTGCGTGCGCCGCCACGGCGAGGATCGGAAGGACGAGGGCTGTTCGGATCATCGGGTTGCTCTCCTGACCGGCCGCCTCAGTCCCGGCTCATGTACCGGTCGACATGCTCCTCCAGCACCGGCAGGGGCATGGCGCCGCTGCCGAGCACCGCGGCGTGGAAGGTGCGGATGTCGAACGCGTCGCCCAGCTTCGCCTCCTGCGCGGCGCGGATCTCCCGGAACTTCTCGAGGCCGAGTTTGTAGGCCAGGGCCTGGGCGGGCATGTCCGTGGAGTAGCGCAGGGTCTCGGTGGCTGTTTCCTCCGCGCTCGAGAACGTGTTCGCGCGCATGTACTCCATGGCCCGCTCCCGCGACCAGCCGAAGTGGTTCATCCCGGTGTCCACCACCAGGCGATTCGCGATGAAGGCGTCGAAGAGCAGCCAGCCGTACCGCTCGTAGGGCTCGTCGAGCACGCCCATCTCCAGGGCCAGGCTCGCGGCGTAGTTGGCCCATCCCTCGGTGAACGCCGCGTAGAAGAGACTCGTGAGCTGCCGGAGCCGGGAACTCGCCTCGGTCTCCAGTTGCAGGGCGATATGGAAATGGTGCCCGGGTATCAGTTCATGGAAGATCAGCGGTCCGGTCCAGACCATCGGACGGCTCTCGAGCTTCGAGCCGTTGAAACGGTACTCGCCGCGCGGATTCGCGGGCGTCGGCGTCTGGTAGTAGCCGAAGGTCATGCCCGGTTCCGCCGCCGGGTCCAGGCGCCGAACGCCGTAGGGCGCCTCGGGCAGCACCGAGAAGAAGTCCGGGATGTGCGGTTCCACTTCGCGGATGTAGGCCATGTAGCGGTCCGCCACCTCCTCCGGGGTCTGCGCGAAGAAGCGGGGGTCGGCACGCATCTGCTCGTGGAACTCCTCCGCCGTGCCCTCGAACCCCAACTCGTCGCGGATGGCCCGCATCTGCTGCTGGAGGTCCTCCATGTATGCGAGGCCGCGCTCGTGGATGTCCGCGGGGTCGAGGTCCATGGTGGTCTGCTGGAGGATGGCGAACCGGTAGGCCGCCTCGCC